>NZ_JAUSNH010000170.1 GCF_030645335.1 Lacisediminimonas sp.
GAGTCGATGAACTCGCCAGCCATGACCAATTCCTTGCTCCATGCCGGTCCGATCATTTTCACCAGACGCGAACAACCGCCCGATCCAGGGATCAGGTTGATGTTGCCTTCGGTGAAGCCAAAG
The DNA here is from genome assembly GCF_030645335.1 of Lacisediminimonas sp. Lineage (GTDB taxonomy): Bacteria > Pseudomonadota > Gammaproteobacteria > Burkholderiales > Burkholderiaceae_D > Lacisediminimonas. Next base: position 124 of record NZ_JAUSNH010000170.1, read on the forward strand.
CGGGTGTCGTCGGCAGCAATCCGGAAATCAGCGGCCATCGCCAGTTCCAGTCCACCGCAAGCGCAAGTGCCAAACACGGCTGCGATCACCGGCACTTCAATGCGCTCGAGCACATCGAAGAAATCGTGGATCCAGCGGTACTCGGTACGGAAGCGCGGCATGTGCCACTCTTGCTCGAACCAGGTGAGGTCGGCGCCAGCGCCGAAAGCACGGTCGCCCGCACCGAAGATCGTAATGCACCGGATGTCCGGATCACGCTCGATCTTCAATTGCAATGCGGTGAAGTCACGTTGCATCACGGCGTCGAAGGTGTTGAGCTTCTCCGGGCGATTCAGTGTGACTTCGAGGATGCTGCCGCGCATCTCGACTTTCAGGGTGGTGAACTTGTAGTTCGGGTTCAGTACTGGGTTATCTGACATGTGGTCGTATCTCCAAAATTTCTGCCTGTCGGCAAATGGTGCTTAAGCCTGGTTGGACAGGAGAATTTCGCGTGTCGATGGCAGGATTTCAGCGCCAATTGCGTCGAAAGCAGCCAGCGGTGGGAACTTCAAGCCGCATTCTTTCATGAAGCCAACCATTTCTTCAAGGTAACGATTCACGACTTGCTCCGTCGTGTGACCTTTCAGGCCGACTTTGACGCAGTAATCGTTGTCCGCGCCTGTCGGGCGTCCAAACGCACGCTTGATCGTGACTGGCAGCATCTTGTAGTAGACCTCTTGGAATTCTTTAAACTGCGCCTTGTTGGCAGCGAATTCGCGCAGGTTTTCTACGCCATTGCCGTAGTGGCCTTCTTCATCTTCCAGCACGGCATCCATCTGCTCAGCCCATGGGCGATAGCTGGAATCACGGTATTCCATGATCTGGTGGCTACCGGCGCGGTCAACGGTGAAGTTGAACACAGCGATGTGGATCCAGTTGTCGAGATCGAGGTCCCAGAACTTGGCAGCAGCAGGACGGCCCTGGAAAACGACTTCCGGATCAACGCCCAGGTCTTCATAGATACGGCACAAACGGCCGCTGTGCTCTGCTTCTTCTTCTGCGAACTCGGCAGCCATCAGCTTTTCGCGCAGTGTTGGCGCGCAGCCGATCGAACGGCCGAACACTTCGGCGGTTGCGGTTTCTGCATAGAACTGGCGGGTCATCAGGCGCAACAACATGTCACGGTATTCGCCGGTTACTTCGCTTGGGCTGTTGTACATCTTCATGTGGGTATCTCCAGTATGTGGGACTGCGGGGCTCGGCGGCGCGGCAAGATTGCCATCCGCTGATAGGTAACAGCTTATATAGTATTGCCACTATCTAGGTAAGTCAACTGGATGTGGGCGATATTTTTTTGGGCGGCAGCCCGGGCTCAAACCATCCCGGCGGCCCGCGCAATCAATTCGTAAGACCGCCGCCGGGCCATCGGATCGAACGCCCAGGTATTGATCACCATCTCATCCAGGCCGAGTTGCTCACCCAGCACCTGAATCTTCTCGAGCACCTGCTCTCCTGTGCCGACCATCGCCCGGCGCCGCAACGCAGCAATCCGCCCAAGATCGGCCTCGGCGTAAACCAGGCGATCAGCCGCCTCCGGCGATATCAGGGGCAAGCGCAAGCCCTGCTCGAACCCGACCCGCCAGTGTTCCCGCGTCTTGAGCAGATGGCGCGCCTGCTCCTCGGTGTCCGCCGCCAGGGCCCACACGCAAATCGTCGCCACCGGCACCGGAAATCGCTCGCTCGGCCGATAATTGCGCCGATAAAGTTGCAGCGCCTGCTCCACACCCCGTCCATCGCTGAAAAAATAGGCAAACGCATACGGCAGCCCGAAATGCGCCGCCAGTTGGGCGCCATAATCCGAGCTGCCCAATATCCACATCTCCGGGCTGGTCGGCCCGGTCGGATGCGCCTTGATGGTCCGGAACGGATGCCCGTCAGGCAGCGGCTGCCCCGACACCCAGCTCTGCAGGCTCATCACCTGCTGCGGAAACTGGTCGGCCATGCCGTCGTCCGACGGGTTCAAGGCATAAGCGGTCAGTCGGTCCGAACCGGGCGCACGCCCCAGGCCCAGGTCGATCCGCCCCGGCGCAATCGCCTCCAGCACGCGGAATTGCTCGGCCACCTTCAGTGCAGAATAATGCGGCAGCATCACGCCGGCGCTCCCGACCCGGATCCGGCTGGTGGTGGCGGCAATCGCCGCCATCAGCACCTCGGGCGCGGTGCCGACGATACTGTCGCTGTTGTGATGTTCGGACACCCAATAGCGATGGTAGCCAAGCCCCTCGCAGTGGCGGGCAAGCTGGACGGATTCGGCCACGGCATCGGCAGCGGTGCTGCCTTCGGAAGCGGGTGACTGGTCTAGTACGGAAAGTTTCATGAAGGTCGGAAAATGATCAATGAGTGGCAAGCCGGGCAGCCAGGGGGCAGCGGCTGCACTACGCGCGGCGTGGATGACAAAGCACTGCACGCAAGGACGCCATCCAAGGGCATGCCGAAGGACAGAGTAACCGAACATCGCAAATTTGAGGTAAATTCAGGACATCGACAGGCTTCCTCCTCTCCTGCCGCCCCACCGCAAACAATGAGCCAGCCCGTACCCTTCTTCGACAAGCAACCCAGCCTTGATGTCAGCGCACTGCGCGCCAGCTGTTCAGCGTGCAGCATGCACCAGCTATGCCTGCCAATGGGACTGGCGGAAGAGGACATGACGCGGCTTGACGCGATCATCGGCCGCCGCCGCAAGATCCCGCGTGATGGCGTGCTGTACCGGATGGGTGATGCATTCACCAACCTGTATGCGATACGGCTCGGTCATTTCAAGACTTACCAGATCAATTACAACGGTGAGCAGCAGATCACGGGTTTCCAGATGGCAGGCGAATTGCTCGGGATGGATGCCATCAGCACCGACCGCCATCATTGCGATGCGGTCGCGCTGGAAGACAGCGAAGTGTGCGAGATCCCGTTTCCCCGGCTGGAGGAACTGTTCAGCCATATCCCGACCTTGCTGCATCACTTCCACCGGATGATGAGCCAGGAGATCACGCGCGAGCAAAGCGTGATGCTATTGCTGGGAAACATGCGTGCGGACCAGCGCTTTGCCGCTTTCCTGGTCAATCTCGCTTCGCGTTATTCCGCGCGCGGCTAGACGGCCACCTGTTTCCAGCTGCGCATGTCGCGTGAGGAAATCGGCAACTACCTGGGCCTGACGATCGAGAGCATCAGCCGCCTGTTGTCGAAGTTCAAGAAACAGGGGCTATTGCGGGTCAACAACCGGGAAATCGAAATGCTCGATCCGGAACGGCTCAAGGCGATCGCTGCCGGCACCGCGCACTGCGGCTGAGCCGGCGCGACAAGGACCCGACGGCGGCAGCGAAACCGGCTGCCCGTCAGAATGGCGGATTGCGGTCGCCCGGCACGCGGAGCAGGTAATACGTCAACATGCTGGCCAGCGCGCAGAAGGTCCAGAAAAAGAAAAATCCCAGGGTATAGGCGGCAATCGCCGGCAAGTCGATGCGCGTGCCGACCAGGATCAGGTCATGCGGGTCGAACACCGAAAAGAAAAATCCTTCGGCGATGATCGCCACCAGAAAAGACGGCCAGAGGATTCCGGTCACCAGTCGCAACATGTCTCATCTCCCTTGCGGTTCGGAGGGCGCGAGGTCGGCCACGATTGTTATCTGTCTGTCCTCGGGCCATTTCCAGGTCCCGAGCAACCGCCACTCGCGTGCATCATTTTCCAGCAGTACCTGCCAGCGCGCAATCTCCAGCATCGGCAGCGGCACGCTGAAGTTTCCCTGCTGGTCCGGCTTCACCTTGAACAACAGGTCTTTCTCGGGCTGGGTCGAATGCACCAGGCGCAGCGTCAGTCCGGCGCTGCGCGCAGCCAGCGGGCCGGCGATATTGCCGTGCAGGTTTCCCGCCGCCGCGTCGTAACCCAGCCGCGCCTGCATGTGCAGGCCGGCCGCCGTGCGGTCACGTCGCAAGTCCTGGTTGATGGCCTTGCCCTGTTTGTAGTAGTCGTCCACCACCAGCGCATCCTGGTAGCTGATCGCCAGCCAGGCCGTATAGAGACCGGCCAGCACGACCACGAACGGACCCAGCATCAATAGCCAGGGCCAGCGATGGGCATACCACGGCTTGTTGTCTGCGTCGCGCCTGGGCACTGCATTCTGCGGGGTCATGATGGCTGCTCCTGTGCGGTCAACGCGGCACGATGAAAACTGCTTTTTCCGTTACCGATACCGACGGGTCGGCGACCGAGGTCAGCGTCACTTGTATCCGGTTCGATCCGGGCTTGCCCTTGCCATGGTCGACCCGCACGCGGATCGGTATGGCGCGGCTTTCGGTGGATTGCAGCGATACCAGGTCCGCTGTCGCCAGCCTGATCGTGTCGACGCCGCTGACCTCGATCCGGTACTGCTGCGCGGACTCGGCGGTGTTCATTACCTGCAGCCGGTACACATTCTCGATCATGCCATCCTCGACTTCGCGTCCCATGGAGCCGCGGTCCCGTATGACGTCGAATTTCAAGGGTTCGCGCAGGGTCAGCGTGATGGCAAACGCGGCGACAATCAGCCCCAGTATCGCGGTATAGATCAGCACGCGCGGACGCAATGCCCGCCGCCGCATCTGCGACAGCGACCAGCCGTTCTTCATGGCGTTGTCGGTGGCGTAGCGGATCAGGCCGCGCGGGAATCCGACCTTGTCCATCACCGAATTGCAGGCGTCGATGCACGCGGCACAGCCAATGCACTCGTATTGCAGGCCCTTCCTGATGTCGATCCCGGTCGGGCATACCTGCACACACATGCTGCAGTCGATGCAGTCGCCCAGCGCTTTGCCGGCCGTGTTCTTGTTGCGCGCGCCACGTGGTTCGCCACGTGCTTCGTCGTAAGTGATGATCAAGGTGTCATTGTCGAACATCGAACTCTGGAAGCGGGCGTACGGGCACATGTATTTGCACACTTGCTCGCGCATCCAGCCGGCATTGCCATAGGTGGCGAAGGAATAGAACAAGACCCAGAACCACTCCCACGGCCCCAGGCCGAGCGTGGCGATTTCGATCATCAGGGTGCGGATCGGCGTGAAATAGCCGACGAAAGTGATGCCGGTCCACAGGGCGACAGCCCCCCAGGCCAGGTGCTTGGCGGATTTCTTGGCGAACTTGGCCGCGCTCGCCGGTTGCCGATCCAGGCGCATGCGCGCACTGCGCGAGCCTTCGATCTTGCGCTCGATCCACATGAAAATTTCAGTGTAGACCGTTTGCGGGCAGGCAAAACCGCACCAGACGCGGCCGGCGACGGCGGTCGCGAGAAACAGCAGGTAGGCGCAAATGATCAGCAGCGCAGCCAGGTAAATGAAGTCCTGCGGCCACAGCACGATGCCCAATATGTAGAACTTGCGGGCGGCCAGGTCGAACAGCACTGCCTGCCGGTCGTTCCACGTAAACCAGGGCAGTCCGTAAAAGACCAGTTGCGTGAGCCAGACACATACCCAGCGCAAGGTGGCATACCTGCCCTGTATTTCGCGCGGATAGATTTCCTCCCGCGCGGCATACATCTTGATCACTGAAACTTCCGGATCGGCATTCATCTTGAATCCACCAAAGAAAAAATGGCCAGGACATGAGTGTCATGGCCATCAAAGCGGGCCAGCGGCCCGCGCACCTCTTGCTACTTTTTCGCTGCTACCGTCGCGTCATTGGACAGGCCCCAGATATAGGCACTCAGTACATGGACCTTTTCTTCGCCGAGGAAATCCTTGAATGCCGGCATCTGGTTGGCGCGCCCTTTGCGCACGGTTTCCATGATGGTATCGACACTGCCCCCATACAGCCAGATCTTGTCGCTCAGGTTGGGCGCACCGAGTGCCGGGTTGCCCTTGCCTTCTGCGCCATGGCAGGCGGCGCAGGCAGCGAATTTCGATTTGCCGAATACGGACTTGATCGGGTCATGGGTGGACTGCGACAGGGACAGCACATAATGCGCGACCGCTTCGATATCCTTCTCGGTGCCGACCGCGGCGGCCATCGGCGGCATCATGCCGTTGCGGCCGTTCAGGATCGAGGTCTTGATCACGTCGGGCTCGCCGCCATACAGCCAGTCGCGGTCGCTCAGGTTGGGATAACCCTTGTTGCCGCGGGCATCCGAGCCATGGCACTGCGAACAGTAGGTCAGGAACAGCCGCTCGCCAATGGCGCGAGCCTGCGGATCGGCGGCAACCACCTTCATGTCCTGCCCGGCATATTTTGCAAACAGGGGACCGTAATCGGCGTCGGCCTGTTTCAGCTCGGCCTTGTATTCCCCGATCGAATTCCAGCCCAGCGTGCCGGGCAAATTGCCCAGGCCCGGATACAGGATCAGGTAGACGACGCCGAACACGATCGTGATGTAGAACAGCCACATCCACCAGCGCGGCATCGGGTTGTTGAGCTCGGTCAGCCCCTCGTCCCAGCTATGCCCGGTGGTTTCAATGACGTGGCCGTTTGCATCCCGTTCGAGGGTGATCTTGACCCTGGACTGCGAATACAGCAGCAATGCGCAGCCGGCAATGCCCAGCACCGTCAGCACGATGATGTAGATGCTCCAGAATTCGCTGGTGAAATCAGCCATGATGCGCTCCCGTTTTTGAATCTTCAGGTTCGTCGTCGGCGAACGGCAGGTTGGCCGCTTCAGCGTAGGCGTCCTTGCGGCGCGAGCTGTAGGCCCAGACGCAGATGCCGATGAATGTAGCGAAGCTGACCAGCGTGAACAGCGAGCGCATGTCCATGAAAATTTGTCCGATATCCATGATCAGTTCCTGGCCTTGATCTGCGTTCCCATGCCTTGCAGGTACGCGATCAGCGCATCCTGTTCGGTCTTTCCGGCCAATTCTTTCGGTGCATTGGCCAGGTCCTCGTCCGTGTACGGATCGCCCAGGCGCTTCAAGGCGCGCAGGTGGGGAACGATCTGCTCCGGGTTCAGCTTGGTGGTCGCCAGCCACGGATAGCCGGGCATGTTCGATTCGGGCACCAGGTCGCGTGGATTGTTCAGGTGGTTGCGATGCCATTCGTCGCTGTAGCGTCCGCCCACGCGGGCCAGGTCCGGACCGGTGCGCTTGGAACCCCACTGGAACGGCCGGTCATAGACGAACTCGCCAGCCACGGAATAATGGCCATAGCGCTCGGTCTCTGCACGGAACGGCCGGATCATCTGCGAATGGCAGTTGTAGCAGCCTTCACGCACATAAATGTCGCGACCTGCCAGGCGCAAGGCCGAGTACGGCTTGAGCCCGGCGATGGGCTCGGTTGTCGATTTCTGGAAGAACAGCGGAACGATCTCCGCCAGGCCGCCGACACTGACAACCAGCACCACCAGTATGATCAGCAACCAGGGATTTTTCTCGATCCACTCATGTTTGAATTTCATTATCGCTCCTGGATATTCGTGTCGTCGTATCGGTCAGTGGGCTGCTGCCAGCGCAGGGATGCGTGAATTCACTGGCTGGCCGCCGCGCAGCGTCATCACGGTGTTGTAGCCCATCAGGATCATGCCGCTCAGGTACAGCAAGCCGCCGATAAAGCGCACGACGTAGTACGGGTAGGTCGCCTTGACGGATTCGACGAAGGTATAGGTCAGTGTGCCGTCGGCATTCACCGCACGCCACATCAGGCCCTGCATCACACCGGCGATCCACATTGCCGCGATGTACAGCACGATGCCGATGGTCGCCACCCAGAAGTGGACTTCGATCAGGCGCACGCTGAACATTTCCTTCTTGCCCGTCAGGCGCGGCAGCAGGTAGTAGATCGATCCCATCGAGATCAGGCCGACCCAGCCCAGCGCACCGGAGTGCACATGGCCGACGGTCCAGTCGGTGTAGTGGGACAGTGCGTTGACGGTCTTGATCGACATCATCGGACCTTCAAAGGTCGACATGCCATAAAACGACAGCGAGACGATCAGGAATTTCAGGATCGGATCGGTGCGCAGCTTGTTCCATGCGCCCGACAGGGTCATGATGCCGTTGATCATGCCGCCCCATGACGGCGCCAGCAGGATCAGCGAAAAAACCATGCCGATCGATTGCGTCCAGTCAGGCAGCGCGGTGTAGTGCAAATGATGCGGGCCGGCCCACATGTAGGTAAAGATCAGTGCCCAGAAGTGGACGATCGACAGCCGATACGAAAAGATCGGACGATCCGCTTGCTTCGGGATGAAGTAATACATCATGCCGAGGAAGCCGGCGGTCAGGAAGAAGCCGACGGCGTTATGGCCGTACCACCACTGGATCATTGCATCCTGCACGCCCGGATAAGCCGAGTAGGATTTCATCATCCCCGCCGGCATCACGGCGCTGTTGACGACGTGCAGCAGTGCGACAGTCAGGATGTAGGCGCCGAAAAACCAGTTGGCGACATAGATGTGCGGCACGCGGCGCTTGAGCAGGGTGCCGAAGAACACCACGGCGTAGGACACCCAGACCAGCGTGATCAGGATATCGATCGGCCATTCCAGCTCGGCGTATTCCTTGCCCTGGGTGTAACCGAGCGGCAGCGACACGGCCGCGGCGACAATCACGACTTGCCAGCCCCAGAAGGTGAACGCGGCCAGCTTGTCCGAGAACAGGCGCACCTGGCTGGTTCGCTGCACCACGTAATACGAGGTGGCGAACAACGCACTTCCACCAAAGGCAAAGATCACTGCATTGGTATGCAAGGGCCGCAGGCGACCGTAGGTCAGCCAGGGAATGTCGAAATTCAGGGCGGGCCAGGCCAGCTGGGCGGCGATGATGACGCCAACCAGCATGCCGACGACGCCCCACAACACCGTCGCGATAGCAAACTGCTTCACGACCTTGTAGTTGTAATCGAGTGCTGTGTCCAAGGGTGATCTCCGGAAGTGGATTGAACGAAAGTGTGGCGAGGTTACCGGCCGCACATGTCAAATTCCTTGATGTGAATCAAATACGCCCGGTTGAAAGCGTCGGGGCGGCTTATGCTACGAAAAAGTGATGACTGACATTCTCGTTGCTTATATCCGTTCGAACAAGGAGCGAATGGTGCGACGGCGGGCGTTATCGAATCGTCAGCGCGCAGTCCGGGTCAGGCTTCGGGCAGATCCGGGCGCTCGGTGCGATTTGCTGGCGCAGCATCCTTTTGGGCCGGCCTGTCGTCGTCCTGCAGGATACGCTGGCCCGGACCGACCAGATCATCGAATTGGCCACCATCCGACGCCCGGAAAAAAATCCAGAGCGCGATGAACACCACCACGATCGACATCGGTATGAGCAGATAGAGCGCTTCCAAGTCATTGCCTCCGGTGCGCAATGCGCGACAGGCGCAGGGCGTTGGCCACCACGATCGCTGAACTGAGCGACATGCCCACACCCGCCATCCACGGATTGAGCCAGCCGAGCGCGGCGGCTGGTATCGCCACCAGGTTGTAGACCGACGCCCACCACAGGTTCTGCCGCACCACCGCCATCGTACGGCCAGCCGTGCGCGCGGCGCAGCTTACGGCGTCCAGCCGGCCCGACAGGAGCACGGTGTCGGCATGGGTCTGCGCCAGCGCTGCGCCGCTGCCCATCGCAAAGGACACATCCGCCGCCTTCAGCACCGCCGCATCGTTGATGCCGTCCCCCACCATGGCCACCACAGCGCCCTGCGCTTGCAGCGCCTGCACATGGGCCAGCTTTTGGTCCGGCAGCTGGGCGCCGAACGCATTGGCGATACCGAGCTGGGCGGCGATTCGGTCCACGGTTTGCTGACGGTCGCCGGACAATAGCCTGACCTCTTTGCCGGCGCGCCGGAAATAGGCCACGACCTCGGCTGCTTCAGGACGCAAGGCATCGGACAGCGCGAAACGCGCAATCCATGCGCCGGCCCGGCCAAGATAGACCGTGCTGGCGCCATCGTCAGACCCGGGCTGCGCCAACGGCAAACCCACCAGCGCAGCGACAAAGTCATGGCGGCCGATCCGGTAGGTCGTGCCGTCAATGGCGCCCCACAGGCCTTCTCCGGCGACGCTGCCGGCAGCCTGCGCCGTCAGTGGCGGCAAGCTGCTGGCAGCCTGCGTGAATGCGCGCGCCAGCGGATGCAGGCTCGACGCCTCCAGCGCAGCCGCCAGTTGCAGTGCATGGTCGCGCCTGGCATTGTCAGTGCCGTCCGGCCTTTCCGGCTTGGCCGCGCCGTCCAGCAGGTCGCAGGACTGCAATACCGGGCGGCCTTCAGTCAGTGTGCCGGTCTTGTCAAAAACAATATGGGTGGCGCGATGCAGGGTTTCCAGTACATGCGGCTGGATCACCAGCACGCCTTGGCGCAGCAGCGCATCGGTAGCGGCAGCCAGCGCGCTCGGCGTGGCCAGCGACAGGGCGCACGGACAGGAAACAACCAGCACGGCAATCGCAATCGGCCAGGCCCGCGACGGATCGATGAGCCACCAGACGGCGAATACCGTCACCGCAAGAATCAGCAAGGCAATGACGAACCAGCCGGCCACCTTGTCGGCCCACAGCGCCAGTTGCGGCTTGCCCTGCCCGGCCCGTTCAATCAGTTTGACCAGCGTCGACAAGGTGCTCTCGGCCACGGCGCGCGACACGCGCAACAGCACCGGCTGGCTGGCATTGATCGCGCCGCCAGGGATCGCCTCACCGGAGCGCTTGTGCTGCGGACGGCTCTCGCCGGTCAAGAGCGACAGGTCGACCGAGGTTTCGCCGTCGATCAGAACGCCGTCGACGGCAAACGCCTCGCCAGGCCGCACACGAATGACGTCGCCGGCCTGCAACTGGGCCGCGCCCACGACTTCATCGGCCACATTCCCCGGATAGCCGGCCAGGCGCGTGGCCGAAGCCGGCAACGCATGCTGCAAGCGCTCCAGCGCCGTGGCCGCCCGGCGCCGGGCAATCACTTCCAGGTAGCGGCTGCACAGCAGCAGGAAAATGAACATCGTGACCGAATCGAAATACACGTCGCCATGGCCGCGCAAAGTAGCGGCCACGCTGCCGATGAAGGCCGCGCCAATGCCCAGCGCAACCGGTACATCCATGCCCGGCGAACGGCTACGCAGACTGGCCCAGGCGCCGGCAAAAAACGGCTGGGCGGAATACACCACCGCCGGCACGGTCAGCAACAGGCTGGCCCAGCGCATCATGGTTTCCATGTCAGCGTCCATGGTGCCGTCGGTCGCCAGGTAGACCGGGACGGCGTACATCATCACCTGCATCATCGACAGGCCGGCAACGAACAACTGGCGGAACAACTTCCTGCCGGCTTTCTGCAATTGCGCGCCCTGGCGCACCGGGTCGAACGGATAGGCGGTATAGCCGACCTGGCGCATGCTTTGCAGCACGTCGCTCGGTTTGCAACGGGCCGGATCCCAGCGCAAATGCAGGCGCTCGGTCGCGACGTTCATGCCGGCCTGCGCCACCCCCGGCAAGCGCGCCAGGCGTCGTTCGATCAGCCAGACGCAGGCCGCGCAGCGTATGCCTTCCACCGAAAAAACGGCTTCACGCAAATTGTCGTCGCCCACGGTGGCGTAGCGCTGCTGCTCCTCTTCTGCATCGAATAGCCTCAGTTCCGGCGGCACCAGCGCGCCGCCGGCGTCTGCCGTATTGGCGTACGAAGTGCGGCTGCGGTAGTTGTCGGAAAAACCGCTGTCGACGATGGCCTGGGCCACCGCTTCGCAGCCCGGGCAGCACATCGGCTGCGGCTGCTGG
>NZ_JAUSNH010000063.1 GCF_030645335.1 Lacisediminimonas sp.
TCGCTGAGCGGATCCCAGGCCGCGAGGTCTTCCAACCGCTTGTCGTTGGAGAAGACCTCGAGGATCGGCATCCGCACGCCGATGCGCTTTTGCAGCTTCTCGATCTCGAGTTGCTGGTTCCACAACACGAGGGTCACAACGACGCCGCTCTCACCGGCGCGGGCGGTACGGCCCGAGCGGTGCAGATAGGTCTTGTGGTCTTCGGGCGGGTCGTAGTGGATCACCACGTCGATGCCGTCGACGTGAATGCCGCGGGCGGCAACGTCGGTGGCAACCAGTACCTTCACCTGGCCGCGACGCATGCTGTCGAGCGTGCGGTTGCGCGCGCCCTGGTGCATGTCGCCATGCAGCGCAGCGGCTGCGAAGCCGGCGATGGTCAGGCGGTCCGCGATCGTGTCGGCATCGCGCTTGGTTGCGGTAAACACCACAGCCTGGTCGATCGATACGTCACGCAGGATCTGGTCGAGCAGGCGATTCTTGTGCGACAGGTCGTCGACGAAGTGGACCTTCTGCTGGATGTTTTCATGCCGTGTTGTGGCGCTGGCGATCTGCACCACCAGCGGGTTGCGGGTGATGCGTGCGGCGATCTTGCCGACCATGCCGTCGAGCGTAGCCGAGAACAGCATGGTTTGACGGGTTTCAGGGGTCGCGGCGACGATGCGTTCGATGTCTTCCACGAAGCCCATGTCGAGCATGCGGTCAGCTTCATCGAGCACCAGCACTTGCAGTTCCGAGAAATCGATCTTGCCCGATTCCATGTGGTCGATCAGGCGGCCAGGGGTGGCGACCAGGATCTCCGGATTGCGTGCCAGCAGTTGCATCTGCTTTGGATAAGGCATGCCGCCCAGGATCGAAATTGCCTTGATGCCGCGCAGGTGTGCGCCGTATTTTTCAGTTGCCGTGGTGACTTGCAATGCCAGTTCGCGCGTTGGCGTCAGCACCAAAACGCGCGGTGTGGCAGCGCGAAAGCGTGGGCGCTCGCCGCGTGCACGGGCAGCCTGGCTCAATTGGTTAGGTGTCTTGCCTGACGGGTCGGCCGCAACGGCGGACGCCAGAAGGTGCAGCGCCGGGATCATGAATGCAGCTGTTTTGCCCGAGCCGGTTTGCGACGAGACCATCAGGTCGCGGCCCTGGATGCCGGCTGGAATTGCCTGGCTTTGGACCGTGGTTGGCTCTGTATAGCCGGATTCGGTGATTGCTTTAAGGATGGCGGGATGGAGACCCAGTGCTTCAAAAGTCATAGTTTCTTTCGTCAAAATCAATACCTCGCGCTGCATGCGACTGCAGGTCGAAGTGCGCTCATGGCGCGGGAAAAGCAACGCGAACCAGCGAAACTGCGAAACAGCAATGAGGACTGCAGGGCTCAGAGAGATTTCGGCACAAAAGCTTTGCGCCGGGGCGGTGTCCGTCGTAGGCGACACCAGGGGGCGGGAGGGCTTCGTTTGGACCAGCGAGGGTTTGCGATGCAGCGATTGTGCCCTGTTAAGAGCACAGCGCGCAATTATAGGAGCTTATGCGCGGGATGTCCACTATTCTCTTTGCCTGGCGCCCAAGGCGCCAGCAGGCGGGGGGCTGCGTCGGCACGCCCCGCCCAAGTACTTGCCAGTCAGCAAGCGATTACAGCAAGCCTTCGGACTGCAATGCTTCCTGCACTTTCGGACGCGCAGCCACCCGCGCCATGTAGGCCTGGACGTTGGGGAATTCTGCCATGTCGATCTTGTGCGGCTTGGTCCAGCGCAGCACCGTATACAGATAAGCGTCCGGCGCAGTGAATTTCTCGCCCATGATGTACTGCTTGCCGTCCAGCAGCCTCTCCAGCGCTTTCAGCCTGCGCGCAACCACATTGCCCTGGACCACTTTCATTTCCGGCGTCATGGCCGGATTGAACAGTGCGCCGATCTGTTTGTGCATTTCCGTTGCTGCGAAATTCAGCGCTTCCTGCAACTGGTAGCGCTCGAAGCTGCCGGCCGCGGGGGCCAGCCCGGCCGCCGGATTCTGGTCGGCCAGGTACTGGCACAACACGGCAACTTCAGTCAGCACGCCTTTGCCGGTATCCAGCGCCGGCACATAGCCCTTTGGGTTGATGGCCCAGAAGTCGGCGCCGCTGGCCGTCTTCTTGTTCGGAATGTCGACCCGCTCCAGCTCAAGGGCAATGCCGGCTTCGCAGGCAACGATGTGTGGCGCCATGGAGCAGGCGCCGGGGGCGTAATAAAGTTTCATGATCTCCTTGTGGTCAGGTCGTGTCAGGTTGGTGTTCGCTGGCACGCCAGCATTCCTGCATGACGTGCGGATTGGCGAAAGGCGAAGCTGTCGATTGCCGGCCGTTACTCCGGCGCGTACATCACATGCGAAAAACCGCCATCGACGTAGGTGATTTCCGACGTCACGCCTGCCGCGAGGTCTGACAGCATGAACGCGGCGACATTGCCGACGTCTTCAATCGTGACATTGCGGCGCAGTGGCGCATGGGTGGCGACGATGCCCAGCAATTTGCTGAAGTCCTTGATGCCGCTGGCCGCCAGGGTCTTGATCGGGCCGGCCGAAATGGCATTGACGCGCACGCCCTTCTTGCCGAGCGACTCGGCCAGGTAGCGTACGCTCGCTTCGAGCGACGCCTTGGCCAGGCCCATGGTGTTGTAGTTGGGCGTGGCGCGGATTGCGCCGAGATAGGTCAGTGTCAGCAAGGACGAACCGGGCTTGAGCAAGGGCAGGGCCGCCTTGGCCAGCGCCGGGAAGCTGTAGGCTGAAATTTCATGGGCAGTGCGAAAACCCTCGCGCGACAGGCCTTCCAGGAAGTCGCCGGTAATCGCCTCGCGCGGGGCAAAGCCGATCGAATGCACCAGGCCATCGAGCTGCTGCCAGGACTGGCCGAGGTCGCGAAACAGCGCATCCATCTGCTCGTCGCTGGCGACGTCGCACGGGAAAATCAATTCGCTGCCGAACTCCTTGGCGAATTCAATGGTGCGATCCTTGAAACGGTCGCCGACATAAGTGAATGCCAGTTCGGCGCCTTCACGCTTGCAGGCCTGGGCAATGCCGTAAGCGATGGAACGGTTCGACAGCAGTCCCGTAATCAGTATTTTTTTATCTTGCAGGAACGCCATGGTGGGACTCCGAGAGGTCAGGATGGCGGAGATTGTAGGTCCTCAGGCAAGACAGGGCAACCGCGACCGGTTCATCAGCGACCGGGCGCGGCCCTTTAGGTACAATAGCCGGCATTTCCTGGCGCGCGTGCGTGCCTTAGGACGCGGCGGTCGATTTCCCCTGGGCAAGCGCTTGCATGGTAAGACTCTTCTCGACAATCTTCTTCATCGCCGCCACGCTGGCCGGCGCCCACGCATGGGGCGCGCATGCATTTGCGCTGTATGGCGAGCCCAAGTATCCGGCCGGTTTCCGGCATTTCGATTACGTCAATCCCAACGCGCCGCGCGGCGGCGAACTGTTCCTGGCTAATCCGGACCGCCGCACCAGCTTCGACAAGTTCAATCCCTATTCGCTCAAAGGCGTGGCCGCCGCAGGATTGTCGAACCTGATGTTCGAGACCCTGGCCACCGGCTCTTCCGACGAAACCGCAACCATGTACGGCCTGCTGGCGCAAGACATGGTGCTGGCGCCGGACCGCATGTCGATGATTTTCCGGCTCGATCCGAAAGCACGTTTCAACAACGGCGACCCGGTGCTGGCGGCCGATGTCAAACATTCCTATGACACCTTGCTGGCCAAGGGCGCGCCCCAGTTCAAGTCGGTCTTTGCCGACGTCGGGCAATGCGTGGTGCTGGATGAACGCACGGTGCGCTTCGACTTCAAGCGGCTCAATCGCGAACTACCGCTGATCGTTGGCGGCGTGCCGGTCTTTTCGCGCAAGTGGGGCGCCGGCACCGAGTTCGACAAGATACAGCTGGCCGCGCCGATCGCCACCGGCCCCTACCTGATCGACCGCTACGACGTTGGCCGCTCCATCGTTTACCGCCGCAATCCGGCTTATTGGGGCAATGACATCCCGACCCGGCGCGGCATGTTCAATTTCGAGCGCATCGTCTACCGTTTCTATAAGGACGATGTGGCGCGGCTGGAGGCGTTCAAGGCAGGCGAGTTCGATGTCGTGGTCGAGTACAGTGCCAAGAACTGGGCGCGCGCCTATAACGGTCCGAAATTTCGCAGCGGCGAGATCGTCAAGCGCGAACTGAAGCACTCCAACGGCGCCGGCATGCAAGGTTTCATGATGAACCTGCGTCGTTCGCAGTTCCGTGACCCGCGGGTCAGGCAGGCGCTGGGCCTGGCGCTGGACTATGAATGGATGAACCGGCAGTTGTTCTACAACCAGTACCAGCGCCTTTACTCCTATTTCAGCAACAGCGAACTGGGTGCAACTGGCATGCCGGGCGCGGCTGAACTGAGCTTGCTCGGGCCGCTGCGCAGCCAGCTTGACCCTGCCGTATTCGGTCCGGCGCCGATCCCGCCCGCCACCGAGCCGCCCGCGTCGCTGCGCGCCAACCTGCTTAAGGCGCGCGAACTGTTCCGCCAGGCCGGCTGGGAGTACCGCGATGGCGCGCTGCGCAATGCCAGTGGCGAGGTGTACAGCTTCGAGATCCTGGATGACCAGTCGGCCCTGTCGCGGGTCATCAGCGTTTATGTACGCAACCTGCGCAAGCTCGGTGTGCAGGTCACCCAGCGCACTGCCGACTACGCGCTGGTGCAAAAACGCATGGAAGAATTCGACTACGACATGACCACCCAGCGGCTGGCCGACGTTACCAGCCCCGGCAACGAAATGTTCGACATTTTCGGATCCGAAGCGGCCGATATCAAGGGATCGAACAATGTCTGGGGCTTGAAGGACCCGGCAGTGGACAAGCTGGTGGCGGCGCTGGTGGCGGCCGAGACCCGCGAGCAGCTGATCGCGGCCTCGCGTGCGCTCGACCGTGTGCTGTTGCATAAATATATCGCCATTCCGCACTGGTTTTCGCCGACCCATCGGGTCGCTTACCGCAGTCGATTTGGCATTCCCGAAAAAGCGCCGCTGTACTACCAGGCGGATCCCTATGTCATCTCGACCTGGTGGCAGGCCAAGCCGCGCTGACGCCGTAATCGTCGTCGTCAGGCAGGGTCCACGGACGCAGAAGGAAACATGAATATCTGGTCATATATTGCCAAGCGCATCCTGCTGATGATCCCGACGCTGCTGGGCGTCATCGCCATCACCTTTGCCGTGATCCAGTTTGTTCCCGGCGGGCCGGTCGAGCAGGCCTTGATGGAATTGAAGCAGGGCGCCGTGACCGGCGGTGGCGAAGCCAGCGGTGGCGGCGCTGCGCAATATCGCGGCCGGCAAGGCATCGACGCCGAGCGGGTCAAGGAAATCAAGGCGCTGTATGGCTTCGACAAGCCGCCGCTGGAGCGTTTCTGGCAAATGCTCAAGGGATTCGCCACCTTCGATCTCGGGCAAAGCTTCTACCATCACAAGGATGTGTGGGAGCTGGTCAAATCCAAGTTGCCGGTATCGATTTCCCTGGGCATGTGGACTTTTTTCCTGGCGTATTTCATTTCTGTCCCGCTCGGGATCAGCAAGGCAATCCGCGAAGGTAGCCGCTTTGACGTCGTTACCAGCATTGCCGTCCTGATCGGTTATTCGATACCGGGTTTCGTGCTCGGCGTCTTGCTGCTGGTGCTGTTCGGCGGCGGCAGTTTCGTACAGTGGTTCCCGCTGCGCGGCCTGACCTCGGACAACTGGGAGACCCTGTCATGGGCGGGTAAAGTCACCGACTACCTGTGGCATATCACCTTGCCCGTGACCGCCTCGGTCGCCGGCGCTTTTGCCGTCATGACCATGCTCACCAAAAATACCTTCCTGGAAGAAATACGCAAGCAGTACGTGCTGACCGCCCGCGCCAAGGGCTTGTCTGAAAAGACCGTGCTGTACAAGCATGTATTCCGCAATGCGCTGATCCCGCTGGTGACCGGCTTCCCGGCGGCGTTCATCGGCGCATTTTTCGCCGGATCGCTGCTGATCGAAACCTTGTTCTCGCTCGATGGCCTGGGCCTGCTGTCGTACGAGTCGGTGGTCCGGCGCGACTACCCGGTGGTGATGGGTACGCTCTACCTGTTCACGCTGATCGGCCTGGTGGTCAAGCTGCTTGGTGACCTGTGCTACGTGTGGGCCGATCCGCGCGTGCAGTTTGAAAGCCTGGCCCGATGATCGCGCCGTCGATTTCGCCGGGCCGCCGCGTCTGGTTGCGCTTTCGCCAAAGCCGGCGCGGCTACTGGAGCCTGCTGATTTTCGTGGTGCTGTTCGGTTTGAGCCTGATGGCCGAAGTGATCTCCAACGACCGTCCGCTGGTTGCCCGCTACAAGGGGGAACTGGTATTTCCGATCGTGAAGGACTATTCGGAGCGCGTGTTCGGCGGCGACTTCGATACGCCGGCCGACTATCTCGATCCCTTCATCGAGCAGCAGTTCCATCAGGATGGCAACTGGGCCATCTACCCATTGAACCGCTATCGGTATGACACGCTGAATTATTTCGCCAAGTCACCCAATCCGGCGCCCCCGACAGCACAGAACTGGATCGGCACCGACGACCGCGGACGCGATGTGTTCGCACGGCTCCTGTATGGATTCCGCATCTCGATCCTGTTCGGGCTGGCGCTGACGGTAACCGGCGTGATCCTGGGCTTGCTGACGGGCGCGATACAGGGTGATTTCGCCGGCCGCAACGACTTGCTGTTCCAGCGTTTCATGGAAATCTGGGGCTCGATGCCGGAGTTGTACCTGCTGATCATCTTCGCGTCGATCTTCGACCCCAGCATCGGCTTGCTGCTGTTGCTGTTGTCCTTGTTCGGCTGGATGGGGCTGTCCGACTATGTGCGGGCCGACTTCCTGCGCAACCGCAACCTGGAATACGTGCAAGCCGGGCGTGCACTCGGCTTGTCCAACGCGCAGATCATCTGGCGGCATGTCCTGCCCAATAGCATGACGCCGGTCGTCACCTTCCTGCCGTTCCGGATGAGCGCGGCGATCCTGGCATTGACCAGCCTGGATTTCCTCGGTCTTGGCGTACCGCCACCGACGCCCAGCCTGGGCGAACTGCTGGCCCAGGGTAAAAATAATCTCGACGCCTGGTGGATTGCGGTTTCCACCTTTGGCGTGCTCAGTATCACGCTCTTGTTGCTAACGAATATCGGCGATGCCTTGCGCAATGCGCTCGATGTCCGGAGGCAGGCATGAGCTTGCTCGAAGTGCGCAACCTGGCTGTCGCATTCGGCCCGGCCACGGTGGTCGATGGCGTCAGCTTCTCGATCGCCCCCGGTGAAAAATTCGCGCTGGTTGGCGAATCCGGGTCTGGCAAAACGGTGACGGCATTGTCGATGCTGCGCCTGAACCAGGACGCGTCGTATCGCGGCGAGATCCTGTTCGAAGGCGACGACATCTTGCAGAAACCGGCCGCCGCCATGCGTGCATTGCGCGGGCGCGACATCGCGATGATTTTCCAGGAGCCGATGACCGCGCTGAACCCGCTGTTCACCATTGGCAACCAGATTGCCGAAGTGCTGATGCTGCATGAGGGCTTGAGCGCAAAGGCAGCGGCAAAGCGGGTGGTCGAATTGCTCGACAAGACCGGCATACCGGAGCCGGCCCGTCGCGCGCTGGCCTATCCGCACCAGCTATCCGGCGGGCAGCGGCAACGCGCGATGATTGCCATGGCGCTGGCTTGCCGGCCGCGCTTGCTGATTGCCGATGAGCCCACCACCGCGCTCGACGTCACCATCCAGGTGCAGATACTGGAGCTGCTGAACCAGTTGCAGCGCGAAGAAAACATGGCAGTCCTGATCATCTCCCACGATCTCAACCTGGTGCGGCATTTTGCAGACCGTGTGGGTGTGATGGAAAAAGGCTTGCTGGTCGAGACCGCCAGTACACAAGAACTTTTTACTGCGCCGCGCGAGGCGTACACCCGGAAATTGCTGGCCAGTCATCCCGACCGTCTGGTCGAGCCAGTCGGCGACAGCCAGGGCCTGCTGCTGGAAGGTGAACGGGTGCGCTGTATTTTCGAAATCCGCACGGGTTGGTTCAAGAAGCGCGATTTCGTTGCCGTCGACGACGTCAGCCTGACATTGCGCCAGGGTGAAACGCTGGGCATCGTCGGTGAATCCGGTTCCGGTAAATCGACGCTGGGCATGGCATTGCTGCGGCTATCCACCGCCCGGGTGTCAGGACGCATTGCATTTGTCGGACAGCCGATCAGCGAAATGGACAGTGCGAAAGTGCGGCCATTGCGCTCGCGCATGCAGGTGGTGTTCCAGGATCCGTTCGCATCCTTGTCGCCGCGGCGGACAGTCGAACAAATTGTGGTCGAAGGACTGGCGCTGCACCGGCCGGAACTATCCCGTCCGGAATTGCGGCAGGCAGTCGGTGAGGCATTGGAAGAGGTGGGTCTGCAAGCCGACATGATGTCGCGCTACCCGCATGAATTTTCTGGCGGTCAGCGGCAGCGGATTTCGATCGCACGCGCGCTGGTGCTCAAGCCCTCGTTGATCCTGCTCGATGAGCCGACTTCATCGCTCGATGTGTCGGTGCAGTTCCAGGTACTGCAGTTGCTGGCCGGCCTGCAAAAGAAATACGGCATGGCTTATCTGTTCATCAGCCACGATCTTGCCGTGATCCGCGCGATGGCGCATCGGGTCATCGTGATGAAGGACGGGAAAGTCGTGGAGTCCGGCACCAGCGAGTCGGTGCTGACGCATCCGGCCGCGGACTATACGAAGAGTTTGCTGGCAGCTGCGACTTATTCGACGCTATGACGACCAAGGTCGGGGGCGAGCTCCCGACCAGCGTCATGAGCGTGACGCTGGCGGGCGTCGTTACATCTGAATCAGCCTGATTTGTCCGCTGCCTTCGCGGTCGCTGTTGCGCCGCCGTTCTTGACCGGCTTTTTCACGACAGCAGTTGGCTTCCTGGGCGGTTTTTTCGATTTTGCGGCGACCTTCGTCTTCCCGGTTTTTTTCGATGCAGCCTGCGTGGTCTTCTTGCCAGTGGTGCCCTTGGTAGCGACTGCGCGCTTATTAGGCACTTCCAATTCCAGCTTCTGGCCCCGGGCCACGGTATCCTTGCTCAAATCGTTCCATGTTTTTATCTGCGCCACGCTGACACCATGCCGGCGGCCGATCGATGCCAGTGTGTCCTTGGCGCCAACGGTAACCCGTATCTTCCTCGTCGGCGATGCTTCCGGCTCCATTGTCATGCGGGCGGTGTCAAGGAGTTCCGGCGCGATGTCTTTCTCGATCGAGTCTTCCGCCTTTGGCACCAGGATAGTCGATCCTTCCTTGAGCGCCATACGCGGCGGGATATGGTTCACCTCGCGCAGGATCTCGGGCGTGGTGCGGAACCTTTTTGCAATCGCATCGATCCGTTCCCGCGCATTGGTGACCCGGTGCGCGGTCCACGAAGAGAGATTGCGTCCCCAATTGGACAGGTTCGAGCGGAATTTTTCCGCATTTGATTTCGGCAGCAGGATCTGCGTGTTGCTGCCGCCGGTAATGACGGGACGATTGAATTGCGGATTGAGCGCCTTGAATTCATCCAGCGACAATTCCGCCAGTTGCGCTGCCACCTTGATGTCGATGTCGCGCGTCTTGCCGATCGTGACAAAGTAGGGTTGGTTATCTACCTTGGGCAACTTCAGGTTGTAATTCTCCGGATGGGCAATGATGTTCTTTACCGCTTGCAGCTTCGGCACATAGTTGCGGGTTTCGGCCGGCATGTAGGACATCAGGCTGGTGTAATCGGTGCCGCGGCCTGCCGCTTTTGCCTTGTTGATCGCCCGCTGCACCGAGCCCTCGCCCCAGTTGTAGGCCGCCAGCGCCAGCTGCCAGTCGCCAAACATGCCGTACAACTTTTGCAGGTAGCTCAGAGCGGCATCGGTCGACGCCAGCACGCTGCGCCGCTCATCCTTGAAAAAATTCTGCTTCAGGTTGAAGTCACGGCCGGTGGACGGAATGAATTGCCACATGCCCGCTGCCTGCGCCGTCGATACGGCCTGCGGGTTGAATGCCGACTCGATGAAGGGCAGCAGCGCCAGCTCGGTGGGCATGTTGCGCTTTTCAAGCTCTTGTACGACATGGAACAGGTAGCGCGACGCGCGCGTCGTGGTGCGCTGGATGTAATCAGGGCGCGATGAGTACCAGTTGACGTGGTGGGTGACCAACTGGTTTTCGATGTCGGGAATGCCAAAGCCCTTGCGGATGCGACCCCACACATCGACTTCTTCCATGCCCAGCACCTGCACCGCGATCGGATCTGACTCGGCAGCGACGCTCGGCAAGTGCGCGAACAGCGAAATGTCCGAGGCCTGGACGGCAGCCGGCAAGCCGGCAGTGGCGAGTACTGCGCTGATCAGTATGCTTGTTCTTGTTCGTTTCATGGGTTCCGATGATGGTCCCGACCCAGGACGGCCAGCACGAGTCAGCTTTGCCGGCAGTGTAAGTACCGGTGTTTCAGTGAGTCAAGGAAAAGCGGCCGCGAAGTGACCGAACGCAAGCTGCCGTACAAAAATCTTACCGGAAGGAATTCTTCCACTCGCGTAAGGCAGCAAAGGCGGCAATAGGTTCCCTGGAGGAAATTTTACCTTCGCTGGCGAGTTTATCGATAATTGCCGGATCGCGGTAACGCAGGAACGGATTGGTTGCCTTTTCGACACCGATGGTCGACGGCACGGTGGGCTCATCGCGCGCGCGTTTTGCTGTTTCAGTGAGCACCCGCTGCTTCAGCGCGGCATTGGTTTCATCCACGGCTTGTGCAAAGCGCAGGTTCGACAGCGTGTATTCATGGGCGCAATACACCTGGGTGCGATCGGGCAGCGCTGCCAGTTTGCCCAGTGAATCAGCCATTTGTGCCGGCGTTCCCTCAAACAGGCGGCCGCAGCCACCGGCAAACAGCGTGTCTCCGCAGAACAGCCAATCCTGGCGCGCCGCATAATAGGCAATGTGGCCGGCGGTATGGCCGGGCACATCCAGTACGGCAAACTCCAGGTCGAGCTCGGGAATCGTCACCTGGTCGCCTTCGGCGAGGCGGCGGGTAATGGCCGGGATTGCTTCCTTTGCCGGGCCGAACACCGGCACATCGAAGCGTTCCAGCAGTGCCGGCACGCCACCGACATGGTCAGCATGGTGATGTGTCAGTAGAATAGCCGCAAGGCTCAGGTGATGCTGGTCCAGAGCGGCGAGTATCGGCGCGGCATCGCCCGGATCCACGACCACGGCATGCACGCCATCGTTAACCAGCCACAGATAATTGTCGGAAAAGGCTGGAACAGTCAGTACTTTTACGGGATTCTTGATCGACATAAGCATGGACCACCAGTCAACAGAAAGGGGCATTATAGCGCTCGACCCCTGGCTCCTGAGTCCGGCGGGTGTCTACCTGAAGGGCTGGGAGCAGGCGCGGCTCGACGCCCTCACCGCCGACATCTTCGGATTCAATGCAATCCAGCTCGGGATGCCGCAGTTGCAAGGGCTGGCAGCCAATCGCATGCCGCATAAATGGCTGACCGACACGCAGCTGCCGCCAGGGCGGGAAGTGCCGGTCGTCGTGGTGCACGACTTTACCGAATTACCCTTTGCCAGCCAGAGCCTGGACCTGGTGCTGTTGCCGCATGTGCTGGAATTTTCCCAGGAGCCGCATCAGGTTTTGCGCGAGGTCGAGCGCGTGCTGATACCGGAAGGGCAACTCATCATTACTGGCTTTAATCCGGCCAGCATGTGGGGCCTGCGCCAGGTGGCCGGGCGTCTCACCGGCGCCCATTTTTTGCCGCTGGACGGCGAGTTCATCAGCGTCGCCCGGCTCAAGGACTGGCTCAAGTTGCTCAACATGGAAGTCAATCGCGGACATTTCGGCTGCTATGCGCCGCCTTTTCGCACCGATAAATGGCTCAACCGTTTCGCCTTCATGGAAAAGGCCGGCGACCGCTGGTGGCCTTATCTCGGCGCGGTGTACGTGGTACAGGCGATCAAGCGCGTCAAGGGCATGCGGATGGTCGGCCCGGCATGGAGCAAAACCAGATCACCGTCCCGACAAGCAGTGCCGGCCACCAACCAGGTGCAGCAAAGCCCCGGGTCAGGACAAATGACGCAGCAGGAACAGCAATCGAAACAATGGAAACCGTAGCAATGGAAACCGTAGAGATTCATACCGATGGCGCCTGCAAGGGCAATCCCGGACGCGGCGGCTGGGGCGCGTGGCTGGCCTCCGGCGGCAAGGAGAAGGAGATCTTCGGCGGCGAACCCAATACCACCAACAACCGGATGGAGCTGCGCGCCGTGATCGAAGCGCTGAATTTGCTGAAGCGGCCCTGCAAGGTTGTCGTGCATACCGACAGCCAGTATGTGCAAAAGGGCATCAGCGAATGGATACACGGCTGGAAGGCGCGCGGCTGGAAAACCGCCAGCCGCGCGCCGGTCAAGAATGTCGACCTGTGGCAGGCGCTCGACCAGGCCCAGGCCCAGCACCAGATCGAATGGCGCTGGGTACGCGGCCATAACGGCCATGCCGGCAACGAGCGCGCCGATGTGCTGGCAAATCGCGGTGTCGAAGAAGGCAGTGCAGATTTGTAGCCGGCGCCGGCCAAGCTGCCGGTGGCCGGGTCCGATTTGCTTTATGCTTGTCGCACAAACCGGCGAATACAGCGACGCCCCACTGCGACTCATCAGGACAACACCACAACATGAACTTCCGACGTATCAGTTATAGCGTTGTTGCCGTGATCGGCATTGGACTGCTTGGTGGCTATGCGTACTACGCGCAGCGCACCCCGTTAAAACCCCAGGAACAGACTGCAGCCGGTGGAGCCGCCGCTGGCGCAAAAGCGGGAACGCCGCGTGCTGCCGCCGGTCCGGTCGCCGTCGACGTCGTGCGGGTCGATACGATGAAGCTGGTGGAAGAGCTCAATTCGGTGGGCACGCTGCGCTCCAATGAGTCCGTTATCCTGCGCCCCGAAGTCGCCGGCCGCATCGTCAAACTGAATTTCAGTGATGGCGCAGCGGTCAGGAAAGGCCAGCAACTGGTTGCATTCGACAGCAGCGTCAACCAGGCCGAAGTGGACCAGGCGCGCGCCGAGCTCAACATCGCCCGCGCCAATTTCCGCCGCAATGAAGAACTCGCCAGCAAGAAATTCATTTCCGAGCGCGCCAAGGACGAGTCGTTTGCCAACGTGCAGGTGCTGGACGCCAAGCTGGCGCTGGCGCAAGCACGGCTGGCCAAACTGGAAATCCGCGCGCCGTTTTCCGGCGTGGTCGGGATCCGCACCGTCAGTGTGGGCGACTACGTAAAAGACGGCGCCGACCTGATCAACCTGGAAGACCTCTCCAGCGTCAAGGTGGACTTCCGGATTCCCGAAAAATACGCGGATGCGGTCAAGATTGGGCAGGGCATCGAAATCATGCTCGACTCCTTGCCCGGTACCAC
>NZ_JAUSNH010000073.1 GCF_030645335.1 Lacisediminimonas sp.
CACACTCTTTAATGCCCGCCTGGATTGCCTGCTCATCGTGACTGATGCCGCAGCACCGGTGCTGCGTATCACGCTGACCAACATCACCGAGCGCAAGCAGGCCGAAGCGGTGCAAAGCAAGCTCGACCAGCGCCTGCGCGACCAGCAGTTCTACACCCGCTCGCTGGTCGAATCGAATATCGATGCGCTGATGACGACCGATCCGCGCGGCTTCATCAGCGACGTCAACCAGCAGATGGAGCAGCTGACCGGCTGCACTCGCGACGAGCTGATCGGTGCGCCCTTCAAGAACTACTTTACGGAACCGGAACGGGCCGAGGAAGCCATCACGCGCGTACTGCGCGAGGGCAAGGTGACCAATTACGAACTGACGGCGCTGGCGCGCGACGGCAAGGAAACCGTGGTGTCGTACAACGCCACCACCTTCTACGATCGCGACCGGACCTTGCAGGGCGTGGTCGCCGTTGCGCGCGACGTTACCGAGCGCAAGCTGCTTGACCACGCGCTGCAGGAAAACAATGTCGAACTCGAAAGCGCCAAGTCCGCCGCGGAAAAAGCCAACCTTGCCAAATCGGATTTCCTGTCGAGCATGAGTCATGAATTGCGCACGCCGCTCAATGCGATCCTCGGGTTTGCCCAACTGATCGAATCCGGCGCGCCAAAGCTGACGCCATCGCAAAAGCGCAGCACCGACCAGATTTTGCAGGCCGGGTGGTACCTGCTGGAACTGATCAATGAAATCCTCGACCTTGCGCTGATCGAATCCGGCAAGCTGATGCTGACACAGGAACCCATGTCGCTGGCCGAAGTCATGTCCGAGTGCAAAGCGATGATCGAGCCGCAGGCGCTCAAGCGCGATATCAGCATCAGCTTTCCGCATTTTGAAGATCCGCACTTTGTCAGGGCCGACCGCACACGTTTGAAGCAGGTCCTGATCAACCTGCTGTCCAACGCGGTCAAATACAACAGGCAGGGCGGAACGGTGGTCGTCTCCGTGGGCACCAAGACCCCCAAACGCTTGCGCATCTGTGTGGCGGACTCCGGCGAAGGTTTGAGCCCGGAAAAAATCGCCCAACTGTTCCAGCCATTCAATCGGCTCGGCCAAGACGCCAATACCGAGGAAGGTACAGGCATTGGCCTGGTCGTGAGCAAACGCCTGATCGAACTGATGGGCGGTACCATCGGTATGGAAAGTACCGTGGGGAAGGGCAGCTTGTTCTGGATAGAAATCGACCTGACCAAAGAGCGGCAAACAGCCGACTGCGCTGCCGAACCTGTTTCGGTTGCTGCCGCCTCGGTACTTGCCGACCCCAAGGTCTACACCCTGCTCTACGTCGAGGATAACCCGGCCAACCTGATGCTGGTCGAAGACCTGGTTGCGCGTCGCCTTGACATGCGCTTGCTGTCAGCGAGCGACGGTCACAGCGGCATCGAGATTGCACGCGCAGCGCAGCCCGATGTCATCCTGATGGACATCAACCTTCCCGGCATCAGCGGCACCCGGGCGCTGGAAATCCTGGCTGAGGACCCCGCCACGGCGCACATACCGGTGGTTGCGCTCAGCGCCAATGCCATGCCGCGCGAGATCGCGCAAGGCCTGAAGGCTGGCTTCTTCCGTTACCTGACCAAGCCGATCCGGGTCAATCAGTTCATGGATACGCTGGATGAAGCCTTGCAGTTTTCAAAGGCGCAAATGATCCTGGCAAAAAAAGGGGCTGTCTGATCCAGGGTCAAAGACGCGACCGATGCGGGACGCTTGTCGTCTTCGTGGTCCGCGTTGCATAATCAAAAAGCGGCCAGGCTGCATCGTGACCGGAACCCGGAACGATCTGACACGATCTGGAAGAAGCGAACCGACAGGGTTCGCCGGTGGCCATGCAAAATGAACTGCCTTTGCATTTGCGTACTTGTTTTTGCTTGATACATCTACCAAAAAAATCCAAGGAAAATCGATGCGACAAGAAGAGCGTTTGGCCCTGACGAACCAATTCAAGATACTGGCGATCCTCGATCCATCCCAGGCGGCAGATTACGAACAGCGCATCGAGATTCTCCAGCACGGGTTCGAGGGAGAGTACTCAACGCTGTTCGACGCCATCTACCAAAATACCTTGTCCGTGGCTGAGTGCGAGTTCGTGCGCAAGGTGTTCGAGATGTATCACCAGTTGCAAGAGGCGCAGGCCAAGCACGCCCTGCTGTCCGACTCAAGCAGCCTGCGATTTGAAGGCTTTGACGCTAACTATGAATTCGAATACCTGACTTTTTGCAGGTATCTGGTAGAAACGGCTGGCCTCTTCGGCCATGTGCTGACCAATCCGACCTTCAATAGCCACGCCGCGAAAATCGATCAGTACCGCAGGATGTTGAGCGCCTGGATGTCCGCCGCCGACCGCTTCGATCTCACTGCTGCTGAAGTGAAAACGATTCTTGCGGCTTGATGGACGTCAAGCAGGCGGCGCATGCCGCACCAGCATTCGCCCCTGCGTGCACAGAATTGACCTGGGAATTTCCGTTCCTACAAATGGCGCGCTATCAGCATGCGCTGGATTTCGCTGGTTCCTTCATAGATCTGGGTGACGCGCGCATCGCGGTATAGGCGCTCGACCGGAAAATCCGCCAGGTAGCCATAGCCGCCGTGGATCTGGATTGCTTTCGAGCATACCCATTCCGCCATTTCGCTCGCGAACAACTTGGCTTGCGACGCTTCAGCCACGGCACTACCGCCTGCATCCCTGACCTGCGCCGCATGCATCCATAAAAGGCGGGCCGCATTCACTTTGACCTGCATGTCGGCCAGCATGTTGGCGACGCTCTGGTGTTCGATGATTGGCTTGCCGAACTGGACGCGCTCTTTGGCATATTTGGTGGCGGCGTCGAGTGCTGCGCGCGCGATGCCAGTGGCCTGGGCGGCGATTGCGGTACGGCTGGAGCCGAGATTGCCCAGCGCGATTGACAAGCCCTGGCCGCGCGCGCCGAGCAGGTTCGCTTCCGGAATTTCGCAATTTTCGAAAACGATCGGGCAGGTGTCTGACGCGCGCATGCCGAGCTTGTGTTCCAGTTTTTGCTTGTGGAATCCGGGCGCATCGGCCGGTACGATGAAGGCGGACACGCCTTTTTTGCCGAGATCCGGATCGGTTACCGCGAACACCACGGCGATATCGGCGCGCTGCCCATTGCAGACAAACAGCTTCTCACCGTTCAGCACCCATTTCCCGTCTTTCAATTCCGCCCGCGTGCGCAGGTTATTGGCTTCAGAGCCGGCCTGCGCTTCGGTCAGGCAAAAGGCGCCGATCTGGCGGCCGGCAGCGAGCTCGGGCAGCAGTGCGCGCTTTTGCGCTTCGCTACCGTAAGCGGCAATCGGCCAGCAGCCGACCGCGTTATGCACCTGCACCAGCACCGATGTGCCGCCGCAGCATGCGGCGATCTCTTCGACCGCAAGGGAGAAGGAAACATAATCGGAAAACGTGCCGCCATACTCGGGCGCCACCATCATTCCCAGCAGTCCCATCGCGCCGAGCTTGCCGACTATCGCATCCGGCAGCTTGCCTTCCCGGTCCCATTGCGCCGCATGCGGGGCAATTTCCGTCTGCGCGAAATCACGAACCGAATCGCGTACCATCCGTTGTTCTTCTGTCAGAAAATCCACGAGGTCTCCTCTCTCTTTTTTGTAATGGCCCTATGAAAGACCAATACTATCAGTTCGCCGTCTGCTGGCGGAGGGGCTTGGGTCGAAGAAGATGCAGGACCGCAGCGCCAGCTATACAAGCAAACATCTGTGCTGGCGCTTGCAGCGGTGAGGATCGGAGGAGGGGATGCAGCGGAAGATGTGATGAAAACGCAGCTTCACGTTTTTTCACTTCTGGAAAAACGAAAGGACTTAGGTTTTCACCTAAGTCCTTGATATTTCTGGTAGGCCGTGCGGGATTCGAACCTGCGACCAACGGATTAAAAGTCCGCTGCTCTACCAGCTGAGCTAACGACCCGAAAGACTGCGATTATATGCGGCCAGTGAGCATGCTGTCAAATCCCCGCTGGCAACTATTTACTTCTTTTACTTCAATTTCGGCAGACGCTCCTTCGCGGCTTGCGCCGCTTGCGATGTCGGGTACTGGGTAATCAGGGCGTCGAGCGTGTTGCGTGCATTGGCCCGGTCCTTTTGCTCCTGGTACGAAGTTGCGATGTTCAGCATGGAATCGGGCGCACGCGGATTGTCCGGATAGCGGTTGACCACGACCTGGTGGGCCGCTATTGCACTCTTGTAGTCGCGCAAGGCGTAATGCGAACTGCCCAGCCAGTAATAGGCTGCGCCGTTGTATCCCGAGCCGGGATGGTTGGCGATAAAGCCGGAGAACGCCGATGCGGCAGCCCTATAGTCGCCGGCCTTGAACAGCGACAGCGCCGCGTCATACAGGCGCTGCTCGTTCGGGCCGACATCGACCTGCTTGCCGTCGACCGTCAGGCGTTGCGGCTCCAGCTTGCGCAGCCGGGCGTCGAGATCGGTGTAGAAGCTCTTCTGCCGCCGCTGTTCATTGGCCAGCTCGTTGGTCAGCACTTCGATTTGCCCGCGCAGGCGGGCGATCTCGGCGCGTAACTGCTCGTTCTGGTTGGCCAGCTCCAGCGTCGACGACTTGTCCGCCTTGCCGTCGATCTGGTGGCCCAGGCTATCCCTGGTGCTGTCCACGCGGCTGCGCAAGTCGATGATGGCCCGGCGGGCCTCATCGTCTTCGAACAGCGCAGCATGCGCGGGCAGCGTGCTGCAGCAGGCAAGCGCCAGCAGGCCGGCGCGCAGCATCGTCAATGATGACATCTTCATGTCGGTCAATAGACGATGTCGGCGCGGCGGTTTTCAGCCCAGGCGGCTTCGTCGCTGCCCTGTGCCTTGGGTTTTTCCTTGCCGAAGGAAACCGCTTCCATTTGTGTTTCCTGGACGCCCAGGAGCGACAGCGAACGTCTTACAGCCTCAGCCCGCTTTTGTCCCAGCGCAAGATTGTATTCACTGCCGCCGCGCTCGTCGGTATTGCCCTGGATGACGACCTTGCGAGCGCGGTTGGCGGACAGGTAGCGCGCATGGGCTTCCACCAGCGGGCGAAACTGGTCCTTGACCGAGTAGCTGTCGAGGTCGAAGTAGACGCTGCGCTTGGCAAGGATTCCCTGCGGGTCATTCAGCGGATCGGTGCCGCGCGGCGCCGTCACGGTGGATACGGTACGGGGATCGTTGGCGCCACCGGTTTGCGAAGTAGAGACAGGCGCGTTGCCGGCACGGTCTTCTACGGGGGGCTTGTCGTCCAGCTTGACGGAAGAGGCGCAGGCGGACAACAACGCTGCCATGCCGATTGCCATTACTGTGCTGCGGAAATGTTGCATGGATGTCTGTCGCATAGATTTCTCCTTGGGTTTGCCGGTGTGGTTATAGGTATTGTAGTTATTGTGGGGATGCAAATTCGATCGTGCCTGGTTCATTTCATGAATGGCCCCCAGGTCGGCTCGCGAATATCGCCGGCCCGGGTTGTCAGTTTGTAGCGAATGCGGGCATCGGTCGAGACCACGCCCAGGCTGCCACGGCGGCCCGATTCGGTTGCGTACATCAGGTATTTTCCGTTGGGCGAGAAGCTGGGCGATTCATCTTTGGCTGAATCCGACAGCCGCAGTTCCTGCCCGCTGGCCAGGTCCAGCGAATACAGCTGGAAGCGGCCGTCCCGGCGCGAAATATAAGCCAGCGTCTTGCCGTCGGGCGAGATGCGCGGCGTGATGTTGTAGCTGCCGCCGAATGTGACGCGCTGCGCGGCGCCGCCACTGGCACTCATCCGGTAAATTTGCGGGCCGCCGCTGCGGTCGCTGGTGAAATAGATTGCCTGTCCGTCCGGCGAGTATTGCGGCTCGGTGTCGATGCCGTCGCTATTGCTCAGGCGCTGCAGTCCGCTGCCGTCGGCATTGACCGAATAGACCTGGGTCAGTCCGTCGCGCGACAGCGCAACGGCCAGGCGCTTGCCGTCCGGCGACCAGGCCGGTGCTGAATTATTGCCCTTGAAATTGGCCACGATGGTGCGCTGGCGCGACACCAGGTCCTGCACATAGACCACCGGCTTCTTGCGTTCGAAGGACACGTAGGCGACCCGGGTGCCGTCCGGCGACCATGCCGGTGAAATGATGGGCTCGCTGGAACGCAGCGCCACGGCAATCCCTTCGCCATCGGCGTCGGCGACTTCCAGCCGGTATTCCGAACCGGATTTGGTGACGTAGGCGATGCGGGTAGAGAATGCGCCGCGGATGCCGGTCAGTTTTTCGTAAATGTCATCGGCGATCTTGTGCGCAGTGACGCGGGCAAACTGCGGCGCGGCGGCCAGTGACAGCGCCGACAGTTGCGCGCCGCGCACGGTGTCGAACAGCTTGTAGCTGACGTCGATGCGGCCGTCGGCCAGACGTTGCACGCTGCCCGCTGCCAGCGCGTCGGCGCCGCGGCCCTTCCATTCGGTATGGTTGACAGGCATCGTCTCCGACATAGTGCCGGCGTCGATGATGCGGAACAGTCCGCTTCGTTCAAGGTCCTGGCGCACGATGGTGCTGATGCGTTCTTGTGACACCGCTTCGTTGGCGAAGGCGGCCAGCGCAACCGGAATCTGGTTCGCGCCAACGCCCGAAATTTCTACCCTGAGCTGGGCCGCTGCGCCGGTGCAGATTGCCATGCCGGCCAGTGCAACAAGAAACCGATCGCTTATTTTCATTGTCCTTGCCATGTCTGTGTCTATTGGTCCTTGGGCCGGTGGGCCAGGGTAAAGCCACCCGGTACCGCACCTGTGCTGTCCCGCGGAAAGGGCTGCGATCGTTCGATGGCCCGGGCGACCGCCTCGTCGAATCCCGGTACGCCCGAACTGCGTGTCTTGCGCATTCCGCGCAGCGATCCATCCGGCAGTAACTGCACATCATATTCGACCGGGGGGTTACCCGCCAAACCGGACGGCACGTTGAATACGGTATTGGACTTTATTTTCGCACCGACCTGTTGGACATAGCTGGGGTCGGCGGAACGTGGCCCTTGCGATTTCGTTGCGGTTCCGGCGCCACCGGCCTGGGCTTGCAGGCGTTTCACGTTCTCCTGGTGCCTGGCGTCGGCGGCACGGGCTTCAGCCTCTTCCCGTTCCTTCTGTTTCTTCTTTGCAGCGGCCTGCTTTTGTTGCTCTTCCTCTTGCTTGCGCTTTTTGGCGGTCTCGGCGGCGAGCTGCTCACGCTTGCGCTGTTCGGCCAGCTTCTTTTGTTCGGCCAGCTTGTCTTGCCGTTCCTGGTCTGCGCGTTTTTTTGCTTCTTCCTTGCGCTTTTTTTCCTGCTGGAGGGCAATGTCGGGCTTGGGCGCGGGCGGCTTCACGGCTGCTGGCGGTTCGATTGGTTTGGGCGCCGGTTTGACTTCTACTGGCTCAGGCTTCGGTTTGACTTCGACCGGCTCGGGCGCCGGGGGCGCGGCCGGTGCGGCTTCCTTGACTTGTGTGTTCCACACCTCGGCTTCGACGGCCAGCGGCGTTTCGTTTTGCCAGCTCACGCCAAACCACAGGAAGCCCAGCAGCATCAGGTGCACCAGCGCCGCCAGCAGTAGCGCGCGCCAGCGGCCGGGTTCCTTGGGGATGCTGTACTGGACGGCTTGGGTCATGACGCCTGGGTCACCGGGTGGCCAGGCCGACCCGGTCAATGCCCATTTTCTTGGCTTCGGAAATGGTCTGGATGACTTCGTCGTAGCGGATGTCCTTGTCGGCTGCAATCATTACCGGCATGTCGGGATTTGCACGGCGCAAGGCGTCGAGCTTGCCCAGCAGGTCCGGACGTCCGCTGGCTGTTTGCACTTCTACCGCGCCGCCCTTGCCGCGGTTCACGCCGATGGTGGCCGCCGCATCGGGCTTGAGCGAAATCTGGATGTAGGCCGTTGGCGGCAGGGACGACCGGCTGGCCTGCGGCAGGTTGATCACGCTGGGGTTCGACAGCGGCGCGGCCACCATGAAGATGACCAGCAGCACCAGCATCACGTCGATGTACGGTACGACGTTGATCTCGGCCTTGAAGCGGCGCGTGCGCGAGCGGGACGGGGAGGAACTCATCAGCGCGCCTGCCTTTGCAGGATGTTGGAAAACTCTTCGATGAAGGTGTCGAAGCGGATCGCCAGCCGGTCGATGTCATGCGAGTAGCGGTTGTACGCCACCACGGCCGGAATCGCCGCGAACAGGCCGATGGCGGTGGCGATCAAGGCTTCGGCAATGCCGGGGGCGACCGACGCCAGCGTTGCCTGCTGCACATTGGCCAGGCCGCGAAAGGCGTTCATGATTCCCCAGACGGTACCGAACAGGCCGACATACGGCGACACCGAACCGACAGAGGCCAGGAAGGCAAGATGTGATTCCAGCGCATCCATCTCGCGCTGGTAGGCTGCGCGCATGGCGCGGCGGGCGCCGTCGAGCAAGGCGCTGGTGTCGTGGACTTCCTTTTGGACATTGGCTGCGCGCGCCTTGTTGAACTCGCGCATGCCGGCTTCGAAGATGCGCGGCAGTGCGCCCTTGTGCTGGTGCGGATGGGACGCGGTCGCTTGCTCGTACAGCGCGTTGAGGTTGCCGCCGGACCAGAAGATGCGCTCGAATTCGGCCGTCTCG
The DNA here is from genome assembly GCF_030645335.1 of Lacisediminimonas sp. GTDB lineage: Bacteria > Pseudomonadota > Gammaproteobacteria > Burkholderiales > Burkholderiaceae_D > Lacisediminimonas. The sequence continues at coordinate 8,628 of NZ_JAUSNH010000073.1, forward strand.
CGATTGGCCGCACGGATCGTGAAGTACTTGCGAAAGATGTAGGTCCAGCTCATTACCGACACCAGCAGCAGCAAGGCCATCACCATCTGGACCAGCACCGAGGCATTGGCAATCAGGCTTACGAACGAGAGGTCTTGAGTGACTGTCATGGATTGTCTTATTGTCTGGTCGGTCAATTGTAGAGGCAAATCAACAGGCTCCGGCTTGTGGCTTTCCCGGATATGTAACGAAAGATTTCATGCGGCCAGTGGCGCGGCGGCGATTTTTTGCAGCACACCCTCGGGTATCGCGGCTGGCCGCAGTGTGTCGAGCTCGACGCAGGCCACGCGGATACGTCCGCTGCACAGCACATCGGCCTGGCCTTGGCGCCGCGCTTCCTGGTAGAAGCCGACGCTGGCGCGGCCCATTTTTTCGACCACGACCGAGATCTGCAACAAATCGTCGAGCCGGGCCGGCTGGCGGTAGTCGACAGCGGTGCTGCGCACCACGAACATCCGGCTTTCCTCGCGCATCAACTGTTCCTGGGAGATTCCGGCCGCGCGCAGCCACTCGGTGCGTGCGCGCTCGAAAAACTTCAGGTAATTGGCGTAGAACACGATGCCGCCGGCATCGGTGTCCTCGTAATACACCCGGATATCCCAACAAAAATCTGGCATCGGCTAGCTTTGCTCGCGCTTGATGGCAAATGCGCCAAAGCCCTGGCAGGTCGGCATCAGTTCAATGTAATTGACGTTTACATGGGCCGGCAGGGTGGCCATCCAGTAGGCGGTTTCGGCAATATCGTCGGCATTGAGCGGCGTCGTGCCTTCATAGACACGGGCGGCGGCGACGTCGTCGCCCTTGAGGCGGACATTCGAAAACTCGGTGCCGCCGCACAGCCCCGGCGCGATATTGCTGGCCCGGACAGCGGTGCCGGCCAGGTCGGCCCGCAGGTTCATGGTGAACTGGTCGACGAATGCCTTGGTCGCGCCATATACATTGCCGCCGGGGTAAGGGTAGGTGCCGGCGATCGAGCCGATGTTGATGATCATGCCGCGGTTGCGCTCGACCATGCCGGGCAGCAGCAGGCGCGTCACCGTCACCAGGCCACGGCAATTGGTGGCGATCATGGTTTCCCAGTCTTCCAGCGAGGACTTGTGGGCCGGCGTGGTGCCCAGCGCCAGTCCGGCGTTATTGATCAGCACATCGATGTCGCTCCAGTCGGGCGGCAGGCTGGCCAGCGCCTGCTCGACCGACTCCTTGCTGGTGACGTCCATCGGTATGGCCAGGAAGCGCTCGCCGAGTTCCGCGGAAAGGGATTGCAAGCGTTCGACCCGGCGGCCGGTGCCGATTACGCGATGCCCTTCACGGGCGAAGCGGCGTGCCATGGCGGCGCCAAAGCCGGCAGTTGCGCCGGTGACCAAAACAATCATGTGTACCTCTGGTTCGGGTGTCTGTGGAGACCGGTTATTGTAGCCCATGGCCGGTAACGGGCGACCACCGGCCAGGGCAGGCAGCCACGGGCGGAGATGCAGGGCGGCCGCAGGTGAGGGCTGGCGGCGACGTTAGCGGCCATTCGAGGGCTTTTGGATGGCGTTGCAGTGATGTGTTGCTTGAATCGCCGATCAATTGCGCTGCTGTTGCCTGTAATTGCCCGTTATTGCCCGATGCAGCCCCGATAAACTACAATAACGCACCATTTTCCATCACGTGACTGGCGAGTGCGCTGGCCCTGGGCCAGGCGCATAGGTGGGCAACCACCGGGGAGCGTGAGTTTCATCCGCCGTGCGCCTGGGCAGCCAAGATGGCAGGTACGTTTGAGGCTGCCGTTCCCGCTTTATTTTTCCCGGCCCTCAATCGATTGAGAGCGACCTCTTTTTCGACTGGAACATTCATGTTTACCAAAAACCATACCATCGCCAACGTCGACCCTGAATTGTGGGCCGCCATCCAGAAAGAAAACAACCGCCAGCAAGAGCACATCGAGCTGATCGCGTCCGAGAACTACACCTCGCCCGCCGTGATGCAGGCGCAGGGCAGCCAGCTGACCAACAAGTATGCGGAAGGCTATCCGGGCAAGCGGTACTACGGCGGCTGCGAATTCGTCGACATTGCCGAACAACTGGCGATCGACCGCCTGAAGGCGCTGTTTGGCGCGCAAGCCGCCAATGTGCAGCCCAATTCCGGCTCGCAAGCCAACCAGGGCGTGTTCTTTGCGATGCTCAAGCCTGGCGACACCATCATGGGCCTGTCGCTGGCCGAAGGCGGTCACCTGACGCACGGCATGCCGCTGAACATGTCGGGCAAGTGGTTCAACGTCGTGTCATATGGCCTGAACAGCAAGGAAGAGATCGATTACGACGCCATGGAGCGGCTGGCGCACGAGAAAAAGCCCAAGCTGATCATTGCCGGCGCCTCTGCCTATGCGCTGCGGATCGATTTCGAGCGTTTTGCCCGGGTGGCGAAAGATGTCGGCGCTTATTTCATGGTCGACATGGCGCATTACGCCGGGCTGATCGCGGCCGGCGTCTATCCGAATCCGGTGCCGCATGCCGACTTCGTGACCTCGACCACGCACAAGTCGCTGCGCGGCCCGCGCGGTGGCGTGATTTTGATGAAAGCCGAGTACGAGAAAGCGATCAATTCAGCCATCTTCCCGGGCATCCAGGGCGGACCGCTGATGCATGTGATCGCCGCCAAGGCGGTCGCCTTCCAGGAAGCGCTGCAGCCAGAGTTCAAGCTGTACCAGCAGCAAGTGGTGAAAAACGCCGACGTGCTGGCGCGCACCCTGATTGCGCGTGGCCTGCGCATTGTTTCCGGCCGCACCGAATCGCACCTGATGCTGGTCGACCTGCGCCCCAAGAACATCACCGGCAAGGAAGCCGAAGCCATCCTGGGCTCGGCGCACATGACCTGCAACAAGAACGCCATCCCGAACGACCCGGAAAAGCCATTCGTCACTTCCGGCATCCGCCTGGGCAGCCCGGCAATGACGACGCGCGGTTTCGGCGAAGCGGAGTCGGCCAAGGTCGGCGAGTTGATGGCCGACGTGCTGGACAATCCACGCGACGCCGCGACCATCGAACGGGTCAAGGCAGAAGTGCGAAAATTGACCCAGGCTTTCCCGGTCTACCAGGCTTGATGTGCGGTGGGCGAATGTGTGCAGTGACAGGCTGATTGTCACGCACACCTCGCCCATTTTTTGACCCTGTTCCACTCGCCATTCGTTCGATCTGCGGCGTGCCCCAAGGGTGGCGGCTGCCATATTGCAAACAAGCGGCTCACCTGCTTGTCGTTGCCGGCTGGCGCTGCCTATACTTTTCACTTGATTCGACCTACCTTCAGGGGCCTGACTGATGCGATGCCCATACTGCAAGCATGACGACACGCAGGTCCTCGACACCCGGGTGTCGGAGGAGGGCGATTCGATCCGTCGTCGCCGCCGCTGCAACAAGTGCGAGAAGCGCTTCACGACTTATGAACGCGTCGAGCTGGCAATGCCATCGGTGGTCAAGAAGAACGGCAGCCGCAGCGAATACGAGCCAGCCAAGCTGCGATCGAGCATGATGCTGGCCTTGCGCAAGCGGCCCGTCAGCGCCGACGCCGTCGATGCCGCGATCCACCGGATCGAAGAAAAATTGCTGTCCAGCGGCGAGCGCGAAGTGCTGTCCGGGCAAGTCGGTGAGCTGGTCATGCGCGAGTTGAAGCGGCTGGACAAGATTGCCTATATCCGGTTCGCATCGGTGTACAAGAGTTTCGAGGACCTGGCCGAATTCCAGGACGCGATTGCCGAAATGGGGCGCGACCGAAAGCCCGGCGGCAAATAGAGCCAGGTGCCCTGCAAGACGGCGCTGTTCTTCCAGGACGGCGCTTTTTTTTGAGCATGTGATTGTTAAAAAGACAAGGAAAATACGGGGTTGATCCCTTCCGCTTGCAAAGCAGAGGGCAGGCGCGTTCCAGTACGGAGGGTTTTACCGTGATCGAGATTCTCGTTTGCCTGTTCATCTTGTCGATCGCGGTCATTTGCGCGGCCGGACTTTTGCTGCAATCGAGTCGCATGAGTCGCCATGCCGCACAGGCCAGTGCCGCCGCCATGCTGGCCGGTGAGCTGGCCGAGCACCTGCGCATGCGTCAGGAGCGCCAACCGGGCTGGTCCGGTCCACCCGAATCGTCGGCTGCGTCCGCCCAGTCCGCTGCGCCCGAGGGGGACGACAGCGGATTGCCGCTTGATCTCCATATTGACGATCCCGCCATGGCCGCGACCGCCGGAGCTGCCGGCTGTTTCGTCTCCGACTGCAGCATCGAGGAGATGGACCGGTTTGCCTTGCACGATTGGACGCGCCGGCTTGTATCGATCCTGCCCGGCGCCCGGGTGGTCGCTTGCCATGATGCCGCCCCCTGGAATGCAGCGGCGAATCGCTACCAATGGGCGTGCACGGCGGCGGCAACCGGATCAGCGCCGCTGCTGGTCAAGCTCGGCTGGCATTCGCCGATGACCGCGCCGGGCGCAGCCTGGCCCTTGCTGGTAGTGCCAGTCCAATGAGCCGCGCATGACAAGGCCAGGCGCACACGGGCGGGACAAGCGGGTGGTGCGGCAGGCGCGCCCACGACGCTGGCAGCAAGGGGATAGTGGGCGTTACATGCCCGGCAATGGGGACGTGATCGGCACCATGCGCCGGCCAGTATGCCTGTCGGGCGTCAGCCTGGTCGAAATGCTGGTGTGCCTGCTGTTGGCCATGCTGATTGCGCTGATCGCGATCAGCCTGCTGGTGTCCTCGCGCGCCACATTCAGTGCCCAGGACAATGCCACCCGGCTGCTCGAAACCGGCCTCTACGCGCTGGCCTCGATTGAACGGGCGATCCGCCAGGCTGGCTACGAAAACTGGAGCGCAGCGGGGGCGGCGCTGGTCGCCACACCGGACATGAGCCCTGCGATCCTTGGCCTGGACGACAGGCGCTTGCCCGACATGCCGGCGGCCCTGGCAAGCGCCGTTGCGCCGGGCGTGAATGGCAGCGACGTGCTGGCGATACGGTTCTTTGGCAGCGGTGACAGCAATGGCAGCGGCGTCGGCAACATGCTCAATTGCGCCGGCGTCGCCGTCGCCGAGCCGGCTGCCGGTGACCTCGATGGCGGCCGCGGCTGGAGCATATTCCATATCGCCCGCAACCAGGCAGGGCAATCCGAACTGCGCTGCAAATATCGTGCACGCGACGGCGTCAATTGGGACAGCGAATCGATCGCTCCCGACATCGACGCCATGCAGGTCTTGTATGGGGTGGATGCCAATGGCGATGGCTTGCCGGATCGGTTCGTCAATGCCAGCAGCCTGAACAATGCCATTGCGATGCCGGCGCTGACGCCCGCTGTCGGGAACGGGTTGCCGCTTCCCGCCAGTACCGCCAATCCGTGGAACGATGTCGTGGCCGTCAGGGTCAGCTTGCTGGCGAGGGGGCCGGAGCTGCTGGCTGCATCGCCCGTCAATAAGGTGTTTGATTTCTTTGGCGCGGAATATTCCGCGCTCATGGGCCATGGCGATCGCGGCGTGCGCATCGGCGCGGCCGAGCTTGGTGCTGACTGGCAGCTCCGGCTGCGCCGCCTGTTTTCGCTGACCATCCCGCTGCGCAACCGCGCCGGGTACAAGGCTGCGACCGAATCACCATGATCGACCCTGGAATAAACATTTGCCTGGGCCTGGACAGGACGGCCATGCAGCGTGGCCTCGCGCTTGTCACCTGCCTGTGCCTGCTTGGCGCCGTCATGATTTTCGGTGCCGCGGCGGCCAACCTGGCCACGCAGGATGAGCGCGGCGCGCGGGTCGAGCGCGACCGTCAACTGGCGTTCCACGCAGCGGAAGCGGCGCTGCGCGATGCCGAGCGGGACATCGACGGCACGGCCACCGTGGCCCCGAACCGCCGCCTGCTGTTTTTGAAACCGGAACAGGGAAATTTCATGCCCGGCTGCGTCGTCGGTGATGCGCATCCGGCGCAGGGACTGTGCCTGCCGCTCGGTGCCGGCCCGGCCTGGGAACGGGTCGATCTCGCCGACACCAATCCGGGTACGGCGCCTGGGGTCGCATACGGACGCTTCAGCGGACGCAAACTGACTACGGGGCTTGCCTCGTTGCCGGCGCTGCTGCCGCGCTACATCATCGAGGCGCTGCCCTACCGGTATCCCGGGGAACCGGCCGATGCGGGCGCGCCCGCGTGGATTTTCCGGATTACCGCGATTGGCTTTGGCGCCAATCCGGCCCAGCGTGTCGTTCTGCAGACAATTTACCGCAAGGCGCCGCCATGTTGCCCATGAACCAGTTGGGCCTTTGCGCGCTGTTGCTGGCGATGCTGGCATCCCTTGCTGGCAGCGCCTGCGCCCAGTCCGCCATCGCACTGGCGCAAACGCCCTTCGATGGCCGTGCCAGCGTGCCGCCGTTGCTACTGCTGACGCTGGATATCGACGAGTCCACACTGAAAAGCGCCTGGCCCGACCCGTACCTGCCGGAACGGGTGCATGAGGGCTATTTCCATCACGCCAGATGCTACCGCCCGGTGGTCTCGACGCACGGCTATTTCCAGATCGAATCCGATGCCGACGCCAGCCACGCATGCCAGGGCGCCAGTTACAGCGGAAACTTCCTGAACTGGGCGACGATGACGGCGCTCGACACGCTGCGCCATGCATTGAGCGGCGGCACTCGCGTCATCGATACCGGTGACACGACCGTGCTGGAACGGGCCGATGTCGGCACCAATCGCAGCGTCCTGGCCAGCCTGCGCAAGTCGGTGGCGTCAAGCACATCAGCCACACCCGCAGCATCCCTTGCCGCCAATCCAGGGCGCATCACACCGTTCGATGTGCCCATGATTTACACCTTGTCTTGCGGCCAACGGGTCCTGTTCAGCAGCAGAGCGTTTCCTGGTGACTGCAACAACCCCGGCGCTGGCGCGCATTTGCTGGCCGACTTGCCGGTCCGGGTCCGGGTTTGCGACGGCAATCGCGATTTGCGCCTGCTGTGTACCCGCTATGGAAATGCGGCCAAGCCGGAAGGCGAACTGCAGCGCGCCGCCCCCTGGTTGCGGATCGGCTTGCTGACCCAGGTCGTCTACAGGCTGGCCCAGGCAACGGCGCGCTTCATCGGCGCGCAGGAGCGATCCCCACCAGGCTGGTTGCCACGCATGAACCTGCTGGCGGAGTGGGATGAGCGCAGCGGCGTCGCCCTCGCTGCAGCCAGGAACGACAGGCCGGTGCTCGACCAGGTGAACCAGCTCGCGCCGCCGGCGAGCCGTCGCCAGCGCGGCCGCGCCTACGGCCGTGCGCTCGACTATCTTGCCCACACTGGCGCGGGTGATCCGGTGCTGGCAAGCTGCCAGAAGAATGTGATCCTGCATATCGGCGGGGTAGCTGATCTAGCTGCTTCTGTGCGCCCGGCCGCCGCGGACCTGGCAGATGCAAATGCGCTCTCGCCGTGGATTTTCCGCATGGACGCGATGGAACTCGATAGCAGCGGCGGCTACGGCAATCCTGCCCCTGTCGCCGCCGCTGCGATGCTGGAGGACGATCCCGACATCCGGCGAGCTGCGGCGCTGGCCTATCGCGCCAATGCCGATAGCCTGCGGCCTGGCGAGCCGTTTCGCGCACGCACTCTTGCCATCGACATCGGCAGCGAAGCGGTGTCCGCGCCGTCGTCCTCATCGTCATTGCCGTCCTTGCGTCCCTTCCTTTTGCCGGCCAAGTATGGCGGCTTCGAGGACGCCAACCAGGACGCCAATCCGTTCCTGAGCACGCCACCGGAACCGGTCAGCCGCAACAGCGCCGGACAAATCGAATGGGACCGCAACGGCGACGGCGCACCCGATAGCTACCACCGTGCCGCCGACGGCGAGCAGTTGCTGCGCGCAGTGCGCAGCGCATTCCTGCAGATTGCACGCAGCCTGGCAGAAGACAATATGCCCGCCGTGACCACCGTTGCGCTGGCCCGCGAGCGAGAGCTTTACCTGGCCGTGCACGAGCCGCGCACCTGGAGCGGCAGCATCCGGCGCTATCAATTGAGCAGGTCGGATGAGGGCCGCCTCACGCGCGCCGAAACCGCAAGTTGGGAATCATCGATCCCATCGCCGTCGCAACGACGGATCTATACGCTGGGCGTGGACAGCCGGGGCAATATGGGCACCGTGCCGTTGGAGTGGGGCAGCCTGCCGGCAGACCGGAAACTGCTGCTCGATACGTCCAGCCAGACCGGCCGCAGGGACGGACTCGGTGCGCAGCGCGTGGCCTGGTTGCGTGGTGACCGGCAGCAGGAGGAGGGCAATGGCGGCAAGCTGCGCCGGCGACTGGCAATCATGGGCGACGTGTTGCATGGCAATCTGTTGTGGGCGGCACGGGACGACATTCGCAGCGCGACCGCAACGATCCCGGCGCCGGGCCAGGCGGCAGTCGCTCTATCCGGCCCGGCGACGGTCGACCCCGTCGCCGGCGTTCTTTATGCTGGCGCGAACGACGGCCTGCTGCATGCATTCGACGCGGCCACCGGCGCCGAGATTTTTGCCTACCTGCCAGCCGCGCTGGCAGCGAATATTCCGGCGCTCACCGCGCCCGACTATCCGCACCGCGCCTTCGTCGATGGCGGCATCGCACTGGACAACATGCCGCATGGCGACGGGCGCAGGACAATATTGACCGGGAGCTTCGGGCGCGGTGCACGCGGCGTGTTCGCACTTGATGTTTCCGACCCGGTGAATTTTGCAGCCGGCGCTGGCGTGATGTTCGAATTCACCGACAGCGATGACGCCGCGGTCGGCCATGTGCTCAGCCCACCGCGCGTGGTGCGCATTGCCACCGCCTCCGCATTCGGACGATCGGAGCGGGCGTTCGTGCTGGCCGAGGCCGGTGTCAACAGTCCTGCCGCGCTATTCCTGATCGCGCTCGACAAGGCGGCCGGCGCATGGCGCGAGGGAGTCAATTATTTCCGCATTAGCGCCGCCAGCCAGGAAGAGCCTGCATCCTTCCACCTGGGGCCGCTGGCCCTGGTCAATGGCAATGACGGCACGCTGGCCCATGCCTGGGCCGGCGATGTCGCGGGCAACTTGTGGCGCTTCAGCTTCACGCCGGACGCACGGGCGGCAGGCGGCTTCCGGGCAGATGTGACGCTGGTGTTCAAGGCCAACAATGCGCAGCAGCTGCGCCAGCCGATCACCTCGTCGCCGCGTATTGCCTGGGGTAGCGGCAGCGGCTACCTGGTGCTGTTCGGTACCGGCAAGATGCTGGAACATGCCGATGCCGCGCCCGCTTCACTGCGGCAGGAGTCGCTGTATGCGATCCATGACCGCCTTGCGGCCGGCGCCGCACCGCTCGCCCGGGCCTCCCTTGCCAGCCGCCGCGCCGTACAGCATGAGGACGGCAACTGGCGTGTGAGCGGTGAGCCGTTTTCCTATGGCGCACAGATCCGTGGCTGGGTGCTGGACCTGCCGGCCAGTGGCGAGCAGGTGCTGTGGGCGCCCGTGCTGGCCGGTGGCCGCCTGCATGTCGCCACGCAGGTCGTCGCGGCCGATCCCTGCCTGCCGCTCGCGAGCCGGGCCTGGAATGTCGATGTCCTGAGCGGTCTTTCCGATTCCGCCCTTACCGCAGCCCGGCCCGGGTCCGCGCTGCTGCGCTCGCTGCTGGCGTTCCAGTCCGGCCGTGCCGGCGTGCCGGATGCGTTTGGCCGCCGTAGTTCAAGCCAGCTCTATTCGGTGCTATTCCAGGAACCTGGCATCGAGCCGGTTGGGGCGGCAAACGCCGGCAGCGCCGTGCACGCAGGCCAGGGGCCGGCGGGTCGCCTGAGCTGGCGCGAGATCGTCGACTGGAAACCGCCCAGGGAGAGCGCTCGTGCACCATGAACGATGTCGCCATGCGGCGGGCTTCACGCTGGTCGAGATGATGGCTGTCGTGGTCATCACCGCCATCATCGCCGGCATTGCTTATCCATCGTATTCAGCGCTGATGAGCAAGGCCAGGCGCAGCGAAGGCCGCGCCGCCTTGTTGCAGGCGATGCAGCAACAGGAGCGGCATTACACGCACGCCAATAGCTATGCCGAATTTTCACGGGCGTCGCCATCGGGATTCAAATGGTATTCCGGCATAACGCCGCAGCAAAGCGCTTACGAACTATCCGCAACAGCTTGTGCCGACCAGACCCTGGCCACTTGCGTACAAATTGAAGCCCGGCCGGCAACAGAAGCGGTGGACCCGGCCGCCAGCGATCCTGCGTGCGGCATGCTGGGGCTGGACAGCAATGGCGTGCGCAGCGCTGCCGGCGATGCGGCAACATGCTGGAAGTGAGTGCCCGACGCCCGCATGGGCTATCGCTCATCGAGATGCTGGTCGTGCTGACGATCGTTTCGATACTGTTGTCAGCCGCTTTGCCGTCCTATCAGGAATTACTTCGCAACCAGGCGCTGAAAGCCGCCGCCAGCGAATGGATGGCGGCGATCCAGCGGGCAAGGTCAGCAGCAGTGCGCAGCGGCATGACGGTCGACATCCTTGCCACGCAGGCGCAAGACTGGAACCGCGGATGGGTACTGGCCCGCGACACCAACGACAACCGCAGACTGGATAGCGGCGAGCAAAAATTGCATGCCTACGGACCGATTCCGGACACTATCGAGGTGACGCTCAGTTTCAACGGCAAGCCACTGCAGTTCCAGCCCAGTGGCCGCCCCGCGCAAAGCGGCCATGTCTTGCTTGCTGCTGGTGCGCTGCGCCGAAAGATCATCGTCAACATGCTTGGCCGGCCCCGGCTGTGCGACCCCGACCTGGCACAGACCGATTGCTGATTCGCCCGGGCCAGGCCAGCGCCAGTTGGCAGGCCGAAGCACTTGCCGTGCGCATGGCGCGAGCTGGCCGTGTGTCGGTGCGCCGGACGCGATCCGGAATTGTTACGGGCCGGATCACAATCAATTGCTAGAATAGCGGCCTGCCCCCAGCCACCCGCCCCGGCATTGCCGGCCCTGAATTCCCGATGCAGCCAAGCAAGTGACATTCGATAACGACGAAGATGCGATGCGCCACGCGCTGTCGTGGGCAGCAAGCGCGATGTTCATCACCACGCCCAACCCGCGGGTCGGTTGCGTGCTGGTGCGTGACGGCCAGTTGCTGGGCGCTGGTTGCACCCAGCCGGCCGGACAGGCGCATGCCGAAGTGCAGGCCATGGCCGATGCGCGCCAGCGTGGCCATGCGGTGCGCGGTGCGACCGCCTACGTCACGCTGGAGCCCTGCAGTCATTTCGGCCGCACGCCACCTTGCGCAGATGCGCTGGTTGCGGCCGGCATCGCCCGGGTCGTGGTCGCCGTGCGCGACCCCAATCCACTGGTTGCCGGACAGGGAATGCAGCGCTTGCGTGCAGCCGGCATCGATGTGACCGAAGACGTGCTGGCCGGACCGGCGCGGGAACTCAACATCGGATTTTTTTCGCGCATGCAGCGGCACCGCCCGTGGCTGCGCATGAAAGCCGCGGCCAGCCTGGATGGCAAGACCGCCCTGCATGACGGCCGCAGCCAATGGATCACTTCGCCGCAGGCGCGCGATGACGGTCACTGGTGGCGGGCGCGTGCCTGCGCCGTTATTACCGGCATTGGCACCGTCCGCGAAGACGACCCGCAAATGAATGTGCGCGCCGTCGAAACGCCGCGCCAGCCACGCCGCATCGTGATCGACAGCCGGCTTGAAATCGACCTGAACGCGAAAATCCTGCAAGGGGGCGGCACCTGGATCGTGGCCGCACAGGCCGACGCCGATAAGGCGGCCCGCCTGCGCGATGCCGGCAATGAAGTATTGCTGTTGCCGAACGCCGCTGGCAAGGTCGACCTGCCCGCGCTGATGCTTGAACTCGGCCAGCGTGGCATCAACGAACTGCACGCAGAAGCCGGCTTCAAGCTCAACGGGTCCCTGATCCGCGAGCAGTGCGCCGACGAATTGTTGTTGTATCTTGCACCCAGCGTCATTGGCGATGCGCAAGGCTTGTTCGACCTTGCTGCGCCGCCCAGCCTGGAGCAGGTGCACCGATTGAGCTGGCACGAGGTGTCGCACGTCGGCCCCGACCTGCGTGTGCTGGCCCGCTTTCAATACTGAAACAATACTGAACATCAAGGAAACCGACGCATGTTTACCGGTATCGTCGCCACTGTTGGCAAGATTTCCCGCATCACCCCGCTGGGCGCCGACGCCAACGCTGGTCTCAGGTTGGCGATAGACGCTGGCGCACTGTCGCTGGAGGACGTCGCGCTGGGCGACTCGATCGCCATCAATGGCGCCTGCATGACCGTGATTTCCAAATCCGGATCGGCGTTTGAAGTCGACATCTCGCGCGAAAGCCTGAACTGCACCGCCGGCCTCGACCAGCCCGGTGAAGTCAACCTGGAAAAAGCCCTGACGCTGGCCGAACGCCTTGGCGGGCATTTGGTATCGGGCCATGTGGACGGCCTGGGCACCGTGCGCAAGCTAGAACCCGTGGGCGAGTCGTATGAACTGGTAGTCGCCGCACCGCGCGAACTGGCAAAGTACCTTGCGTTCAAGGGTTCGATCGTCGTCAATGGCGTGTCGCTGACGGTCAACCGGGTGAGCGACAGTGCAGAGGCTTGCGAGTTTTCGATCAACCTGATTCCGCATACATTGCAGGCGACCACGCTGAAGAATTTGCGGGCAGGGTCGCTGGTCAACCTTGAGGTGGACTTGATTGCCCGGTATGTGGAGCGGATGCTTTCCACGTCTCA
>NZ_JAUSNH010000078.1 GCF_030645335.1 Lacisediminimonas sp.
CCGCGCACGATCAGGTCGATCTTGACGCCATCCTGCGAAGCGCCGTACAGCGCCCGGATTACGGATTCGTCCAGCAGCGCATTCATCTTGGCAATGATGCGGCCCGGGCGGCCGGCGCGCGCAATCGCAGCCTCGTGGCGGATCGCATGTACCAGGTTTTTCTGCAGCGAAAACGGCGCCAGCCACAGGTGGTGCAGCTTTTGCGGTTTGGTCAGGCTGGTCAGGTGCATGAACACTTCGTTGACATCGGCAGCGACCTGCGGGTTGGCGGTCAGGAGGCCGAAATCCGTGTAAAGACGGGTCGTGATCGGATGGTAGTTGCCGGTGCCCAAATGGGCGTAATGGCGCAGGCCGCTTTCCTCGCGCCGGATCACCAGCGAAAGTTTTGCGTGGGTCTTGAGCCCCACCACACCGTAGACGACTTGCGCACCGACCCGTTCCAGGCGGTTGGCCCAGTTGATGTTGGTCTCTTCATCGAAACGGGCCATCAGCTCCAGCACGACGGTGACTTCCTTGCCGCTGACGGCGGCCGCGATCAGCGACTCCATCAGGTCCGAATTCAGGCCGGTACGGTAGATGGTCTGCTTGATGGCGACCACCGCCGGATCGGCGGCGGCGCTGCGGATGAAGTCGAGCACCGGCTGGAATGACTGGAACGGATGATGCAGCAGGATGTCTTTTTTTTGCAGCGCCAGGAAGAAGTCGCTTTGCCCGACGCCGTCCGGAAAGCCCGGCGCAAAAGAGGGAAAGCGCAGGTTGGGAGCGCCGTGATCGATCAGTTCATTGAGCCGCACCATATTGACCGGCCCGTCCACTTCGAACAGCCGGCTGCGATCGATGCCGAATTGCTCCAGCAAGAACTCGGACAATTGCGCAGGACAATTTTTTGCCACTTCCAGCCGCACCGCCAGGCCGAACGGACGGCTCTGCAGCTCGCTTTGCAAAGCTTGCCGCAGGTTCTTGACTTCCTCTTCATCCACCCACAGGTCGCTGTTGCGGGTGACGCGGAATTGCGAATAGTCCAGCACCTCGCGCCCCGGGAACAGGTCGCCGACGTGCGCATGGATCACGGATGAAAGCAGACAGAACGATTTGCCATTGCGTGACAGGTGGTCCGGCAGCCGGATGACCCGCGGCAAGACCCGCGGGGCTTTCAGGATGGCAATCGAGGTGCCCCTGCCGAACGCATCTTTTCCGGATAAGGCGATGATGAAATTAAGGCTCTTGTTGACGACCTGCGGGAACGGATGCGCCGGATCCAGGCCTATCGGCGTCAATAATGGCCGCACTTCACGTTCGAAATATTCTTTTACCCAGGCGCGTTGCTCGGCGCTGCGATCCTGGTTGCGCAACAGGCGCACGCCGCGCGCGGCCAACTGCGGCAGGATTTCACGATTCAGGATCGCGTATTGGCGCTCGACGATGTCGTGGCATTCCGTGGCGGCGCGCTCGAAGGTCGCGCGCAGTGCATCCGGATTCATTTGCTGGCCGTCCATCTGGCGCTGTGCTAGAAGGCTGGCGATGCGCACCTCGAAAAACTCGTCCAGGTTGCTGCTGACAATGCACAGGTAGCGCAGTCGCTCCAGCAGCGGAATCGTCGTATCCTCGGCTTGCGCCAGCACGCGCCGGTTAAAGCGCAGTTGGGACAGTTCCCGGTTCAGGTAGATGCCGCCGTGCTTTTTCGGCACGGCATTGTGAGCCGGCTTTTTACTGGTCGGGCTGGCGCTTTCGTTCTTGCTTTTTTTCATCGGGTGCAATCGTGGATGGGTCCCGCGCCAGCTTAAAGGCAGCTTGTGACAGCTTCGTGACCACTTCGTTGCCTTTTTTGCATCTCGATCGCGCGGCATTTTTTCCGATCGCATTTGCATGACTTGCGGTGCACGTCATAAAGCCGTCACATTCCAGCGATATAGTCCGGTTCAGTTGAAATGACACCAACGGGAGTTTCCATGAAATTACGCAAAATCATCAAGTCCATCGCAGTAGCCGCCGCCGTCACAGCCGGCCTGGCCAGCTTCGGTGGATCCGCCTTCGCCGCCAACATCACCGGCGCCGGTGCAACGTTCCCCTACCCGATCTATGCAAAATGGGCAGAGGCGTACAAGAAATCAACCAATACCAGCCTGAACTACCAGTCTATCGGATCGGGCGGCGGCATCAAGCAGATCAAGTCAAAGACCGTCGATTTCGGCGCATCCGACATGCCTTTGTCTGCTGAAGAACTGGAGAAAGAAGGCCTGATGCAGTTTCCGGCCGTCATGGGCGGCGTGGTGCCGGTCCTGAATATCGAAGGCATCAAGCCTGGCGAACTCAAACTGACCGGCCCGGTGCTTGCCGATATCTACATGGGCAAGATCAAGAAATGGTCGGCGCCGGAAATCGCTGCGCTGAACAAGGGCGTGAATCTGCCCAATGCAGATATCACCGTGGTCCAGCGTTCCGACGGTTCGGGAACGACATTCCTGTTCACCGACTATCTGTCCAAGGTAAGCCCCGACTTCAAGACCGTCGTCGGCTCTGGCACGGCCGTGAAATGGCCAACCGGTGTGGGCGGCAAGGGTAATGAGGGCGTGGCTGCGAACGTGCAGCGGATCAAGGGTTCGATCGGTTATGTCGAATACGCCTATGCCAAACGAAACAAGATCCCGCATGCCCAGTTGCAGAACCGCGACGGCCAGTTCGTGCAGCCTGACGACGACAGCTTCAAGGCCGCTGCTGCCGGTGCCGACTGGGCCAAGACGCCTGGCTTCAATATCGTGCTGACCAACCAGGCGGGCAAGGCCAGCTGGCCCATCACCGGTGCTTCATTCATCCTGATGCACAAGGTGCAGGCCAAGCCGGAAATCGCGGTTGAAGTGCTGAAGTTCTTCGAGTGGTCCTACGCCAACGGTGGAGCCATGGCGACCGAACTGGAATATGTGCCGATGCCGGCTCCAGTAGTCAAAGTGGTGCAGGATGCCTGGAAGGCGCAGTTGAAGGATGGCGCCGGCAAGGCCCTGCGCTAAAACCCGGCGTCGTTCAACGGGAAACCTGGCAGCAAGCATGACCGGGCCGCGCAAGCGGCCCTTTTTTCAAAGGGATCAGGCAAAATGAGCGCACAGTACCCGTCAACCCTCGGAGCGCCGCCGATGAAATCGCAATCCCTGGCCAGCATTGCAGACGAAAGTGCGGCCCAGCAGGCCGCCGACCAGGCCATGGTAGCGACCATGCGGTCGCAGCGCATGCAGGACTTCGTGTTCCACAAGGTCACCTTGTTTTTTGCACTCAGCGTATTGCTGGTGTTGGCGGGGATCATCGTCTCGCTGGTGATCGGATCGATTCCGGCATGGCGCGAATTCGGGCCGGGATTCATTACCGACATCGAATGGGACCCGGTCAATGACAAGTACGGCGGCCTGATCGCCATTTTCGGCACGGTCGTGACGTCGGTCATCGCCTTGGCCGTAGCGTTTCCGATCAGCTTCGGGATTGCCGTATTCCTGACTGAAATCTGCCCGGCCTGGTTGCGCCGGCCAATGGGCACCGCGGTCGAACTGCTGGCCGGCGTGCCCAGCATCATTTATGGCATGTGGGGCTTGTTCGTATTCGCGCCGTTCTTTTCGGACTGGGTGCAGCCGCTGCTGGCCAACACGCTGGGCCATGTGCCGGTGCTGGGCCAGTTGTTTACCGGACCCATGATGGGCATCGGCATCCTGACTGCCGGTTTGATCCTGGCCGTGATGATCCTGCCGTTCATCGCCTCCGTGATGCGCGACGTGTTTGAAGTGGTGCCGGCGGTGTTGAAGGAATCGGCCTACGGCCTGGGCTGTACGCGCTGGGAAGTGGTGCGCAAGATCGTCTTGCCTTATACCAAGACCGGCGTGGTCGGCGGCGTCATGCTCGGCCTGGGCCGCGCACTGGGAGAAACCATGGCAGTCACCTTCGTGATCGGTAATGCGCACAATCTTTCGTGGTCCCTGTTCGCACCGGGCAACAGCATTGCCTCGACGCTGGCAAACGAGTTTGCAGAGGCGGAGTCGGTGCTGCACCAGTCGTCGCTGTTTGCGCTTGGGCTGATCCTGTTTGCGATCACGTTTGTCGTACTGGCGGTTGCCAAGATGATGCTGGCCGGCCTGCATCGCCGTGAAGGAGCCCGGACATGAATACCGCCGACCAGGCTGCCGAAATGGTGGCCGCTGCGCACAATCCTGTGTATCGCAGGCGGATGACATCGCACCGCATCGGCATTGCCTTGTGCGTGCTGGCGATGGCGGTCGGGATCGTGTTCCTGACCTGGATCCTGGGCGTGTTGCTGTTGAAGGGCTTCGGTTCGATCAGTATTGCCATGTTCACCGAGTCGACGCCGGCGCCGGGCAACGACGGCGGTGGACTGATCAATGCCATCTTCGGCAGTTTGCTGATGGTGGGCCTTGGTACCGCAGTCAGCACGCCGATCGGAATACTGGCCGGGATCTACCTGGCCGAATACGGCGACAAGAGCATCCTCGGGCAAGTCACACGCTTCGTCACCGACATCATGCTGTCGGCGCCCTCGATCGTGATCGGGCTGTTCGTGTATGCGCTGTATGTCGCCAACGTCAAGCATTTTTCCGGCTGGGCCGGCAGCCTGGCGATCTCGCTGATTGCGGTACCGGTGATCGTGCGCACCACCGACAATATGCTCAACCTGGTGCCGGCCAGCCTGCGCGAGGCGGCGTTTGCGCTCGGCGCACCGCGCTGGAAAGTGGCGATCATGGTGCGGCTGCGGGCAGTCAGGGCCGGCGTGATCACCGGCGTGCTGCTGGCCGTGGCGCGGATTTCCGGCGAGACCGCGCCGCTATTGTTCACGGCGCTGAACAACCAGTTCTTCAGCGCCGACATGAATGCGCCGATGGCCAACCTGCCGGTGGTGATATACCAGTTCGCAATGAGTCCGTACGAGAACTGGCGCTCGCTGGCCTGGGGCGGCGCGCTGCTGATAACGTTTAGCGTACTGGGCCTGAATATACTTTCACGCACGCTGTTCAAACAGACCAAACAGGGCTGACAACAAGATGGAAACAATGAACGACACGAGCATGATGAACCGGCCAATGGCAGCGCCAGCCCAGGACATGGCGCAGGCCGAGCCGGCGCTGCGCAGCACGATAGCGATTTCCGGCCTGGACTTCTGGTACGGCAGCTTCCAGGGGTTGAAGAACATCAATCTCGACATCTACGAAAAGAAAGTGACGGCCTTCATCGGCCCGTCCGGATGTGGAAAATCGACATTGCTGCGCACCCTGAACCGGATGTACGAGCTGTATCCGGGCCAGCGCGCCGAAGGCAGCATCATTTACCGCGGCCGCAATATCCTGGACCGCCAGCAGGACGTCAACATGTTGCGCGCCAAGATCGGCATGGTGTTCCAGAAGCCGACGCCGTTCCCGATGTCGGTGTACGACAATATTGCCTTCGGTGTGCGCCTGTATGAAAACCTGCCGCGTGGCGAGATGGATGAGCGGGTCGAATGGGCGCTGAAAAAAGCGGCACTGTGGAACGAGGTCAAGGACAAGCTCAACAAGAGCGGCCTGTCCTTGTCGGGCGGCCAGCAACAGCGCTTGTGCATCGCCCGCGGCGTTGCCGTCAAGCCCGATGTGATGCTGCTTGACGAGCCCACTTCCGCCCTCGATCCGATTTCGACCACTCGCATCGAAGAGCTGATCGCCGAGCTGAAAGAGGATTACACGATCGCGATCGTCACGCACAACATGCAGCAGGCGGCGCGCTGTTCGGATTACACCGCCTACATGTACCTGGGCGAGATGGTTGAATTTGGCGAGACAGACAAGATATTCCTGAATCCGGCCAAGAAAGAAACCCAGGACTACATTACCGGCCGCTTCGGCTGATCACGCGCAACCCGACAGCCGGATATAGCCAGCGCCATTTGCCGCAATCAAGGAGATTGACCCATGCCCGCAGAACACTCGTCCCGCCAATATGAAATGGACCTTGAAGCGATCCGCTCCAAGGTGTTTGCCATGGGCGGCCTGGTAGAGAGCCAGTTCCGCGAGGCGATGGATTGCTTTCGCAGCGGCGACATACCGCGCGCCGATGCGGTGATGGCCGGCGATGAAGCCGTGAACCGGATGGAGATCGTCCTCGACGATGCCTGCAGCCACCTGATCGTCAAGCGGCAACCGGCGGCGGTCGATTTGCGGCTGGTCATGGCGACCATCAAGGTGGTCGCCGACCTGGAGCGGATCGGCGACGAATCGACCAAGATCGCACGCGTTTCCAAGACGGTGTCGCAGCGCGGTTTTCCCTCGTTCAATCATTACGATACGGTACGCGTGATCTCGACGCAGGCAATGGCCATGTTGCACGATTCGCTGGACGCCTTTGCGCGGCTGGACGGTTCGCAGGCGCGCGAACTGATCGCCCAGGATGAACTGATCGACCATGAATTCCGCTCGATCCTGCGCAACGGCATCACCTTCATGATGGAAGACCCGCGCACGATCTCGGCCATGCTCGACACCCTGTGGGTGGCCAAGGCAATCGAGCGCATAGGCGACCATGCAAAGAACATCGCCGAATACGTGATCTACGTGGTCGAGGGCAAGGATATCCGCCACCAGCCGCCCGCGCCCAAGGATGCACTGAGCTGATCCATGGCTAACGACGGACCGGCAATACTGGTAGTAGAAGACGAGCCGCCGATCGCCGAGCTGATCGCCTATACGCTGCGCGGCAACGGCTGGGATGTGCGCGTATCGGGGTCGACGGCAGAAGGCTGGCAGGCATTGCAGGAATCGATACCGGACCTGGTATTGCTCGACTGGATGCTGCCCGACCAGAGCGGTCTGCGTTTGCTGCACCGGATGCGCGGCGACCCGCATTTCCGTGCGCTGCCGGTCATCATGCTGACTGCGCGCAGCATGGAAGAGGACAAGGTCGCCGGCCTGGACAATGGCGCCGACGATTACATGACCAAACCGTTTTCTCCGCGCGAGCTGGTCTCGCGCGTGCGGGCGCAATTGCGCCGGCGTGCGCCGGAGCATGATGAAAAGCTGGTGAGCGCCGGCATCGTGACACTGGATCCGGCCAGCCATGCAGTGCATGTGGCCGGTGTGCGCGCCACGATGACCCATGCAGAGTACAAGTTGCTGCGCTATTTCATTACCCATCCCAACCGCGTTCTGTCACGCGGCGACCTGCTCGACCGCGTCTGGGGCAGCGACGTCAATGTCGAACTGAGGACGGTCGATGTCCATGTGCTGCGACTGCGCAAGGCGCTCGGCGCGGCAGAAGGCTATGTGCGTACCGTGCGCGGCGCTGGTTACCTGTTTTCCGAGCAGTAGGCAGCGGCGCGTTGCGCATTGGCGCGGGCGTTCCTTGTTTCACACTCCAAGCTTGTCCTGCAATTCATCCATCAGCACCCGCACCCGGTGCGGAATGTGGCGGTTGCCCGGCAACATCGCATAAATCCCCAGCTCCGGTATCGGGAAGTCAGCCAGGATTTCTTCCAGCCGGCCGCTTTCCACCGCGCCGCCGATGATGAAATCCGGCTGGCAGGTAATCCCCAGGCCCTGCGCTGCCGCTTCCACCAGCACCTCGCCGTTATTGCCGTTCAGGCGGCTGCGCACCGCCACCGATTGCACATGGCCGTCGATGATGAATGGCCACGGCGCATTGGCGCCGCCTATGGTGTAGCCCAGGCATTCATGGTTCAGCAAGTCGGTCGGGTGACGCGGGCGGCCGTGGCGCGACAGGTAGTCGGGCGCCGCCACCACCATCAGCCGCGCGCTGCCGAGCTTGCGCGCGACTTCATTGGCGGCAAGGCTGCGGGTGATGCGGATCGACAGGTCGAATCCTTCCTCGATCAGGCTGACCCGCCGGTCCGAGTAATCCATGTCCAGCCCGACTTCGGGATAGCGTTCGGCAAAGCGCAGCAGCAGCGGCGCGATGCGCTTGATGCCGAAACTGAGCGGCAGGCTGATGCGCAGGTTGCCGCGCGGCGTCATGCGCTCGTGGGCGATGTCGGTCTCGGCCGATTCCACCAGGTTCAGGATCACCCGGCATTTTTCCAGGTAGGTGGTGCCGGCCGAGGTCAGCGCCAGGCTGCGCGTGCTGCGCGCGATCAGCTTGGTGCCCAGGTGTGCTTCCAGCGCGGCGACCTGGCGCGTCACCACCGAGCGCGCCACGCCCATCTGCAATGCCACCCCTGAAAAACTGCCCAATTCCGCCACTCGTACGAACAGGCGCATTGCCGAGAATCTGTCCATTGTTCCTCCGAATGCAACAATCAATTGCAGATTGTGGCCTAGATCGCATCAAGCTGCCGGATTAAAGTCTGCCCATGGAAAACACTGCACGTCACCCTGCCCAGACCAGCTCGCTGTTCGTACCGCACGGCGCGCCGACTTTTGCACTGCGCCCCGGCGCGGCCGGCGCGGCGCTGGCCCGTACCGCTGGCGCATTGCCTTTGCCGCGCGCCATCATCATTGTCAGCCCGCACTGGGAAACCGAAAGCCCGGTGGTCGGCCTGGCTGAGCGGCCGGAGACGATCCATGACTTTGGCGGATTCCCGGACGAGCTGTATGCCATCCGCTATCCGGCAACCGGCTGCCGCGAGGCCGCGCAGGACGTGGTGGACGCGATAGCGGCGGCCGGCTTGCCAGTGGCGACCGATCCACAGCGCGGCCTGGACCACGGCGCGTGGGTGCCCTTGCGCATGATGTTCCCGGATGCCGATGTGCCGGTGATACCGCTGTCGGTCCAGCACAATGCCGGACCGGCGCACCATTACCGCCTGGGGCAGGCCCTGGCGCCGCTGGCTGCGAAAGGATACCTGGTGATCGGGTCGGGCAACATCACCCACAACCTGCGCGACTACCAGGTCGCCCGCAGCGGCGGCGGCACATCCGATTACGTGCATGCTTTCCCGGAGTGGATCGCCGCACGACTTGCCGGGCACGATGTGCCGGCGCTGCTGGACTACCGCCAGCAGGCGCCCGGCGCCGTGCGGGCGCATCCCAGCGAAGAGCATTTGATGCCGCTGTTCGTCGCGCTCGGCGCGGGCGGCGGCGAGCATGCGCAGGCCCAGCGCCTGCACGCCGGCATCGACGACTACGTGCTGGCGATGGACGCCTATGCATTCAATGCTGACGGTACTGACGAAGCGAGGGCGGCGTGAGGCGCGACGCGGCGGCTGCCGTGGTGTACAGCACTGAGTCCGGCTATACCGGCGTTGCCAAGTCCCTGCACTGGTTCATGGGCTTGTTGTTCCTGGGCATGCTGGCGCTGGGCCTGTACATGCAGGACCTGCCCTTGTCGCCGGACAAGCTGCAACTGTTTTCCTGGCACAAGTGGGGCGGGGTGACGTTGTTCCTGCTGGTGCTGGTGCGGCTGGCATGGCGGCTGGCCCACCGGCCACCGGCATTGCCGCTCGCCATGTCGCCGCTACAGAGGTTTGCCGCTCATGCCGGCCATGCGCTGCTGTATGTGCTGATGCTGGCGATTCCGCTGTCGGGCTGGCTGATGAGTTCGGCCAAGGGTTTCCAGACGGTCTGGTTCGGCGTATTGCCGATTCCGGATTTGCTGGGCCGCGACAAGCAACTCGGCGCGCTGCTCACGCAAGTGCATGAAGTACTGAACCTGGTGTTCATGGGCTTGCTGGCGGTGCATATCGGCGCCGCCCTCAAGCATCATTTCATTGACCGCGACAACATCCTGCAACGGATGCTGCCGCGAAACAGCAAGGAGAATTGAATTGGGATTGAAACGAATCAGCCTGGCGTTGCTGCTGCTGGCGTCTGTCAACGTGGCATCTGCGCTCGAGTATCGTCAAGTGCAGCTCGACAAGAGCAATATCGGCTTCACCTATAAGCAAATGGGAGTGGCCATGGATGGCCAGTTCCGTAAATTCACGCCGCAGTTGAGCTTTGATCCGGCGCGCCCGGCCAGTGGCCGGGTCAGCATGGATATCGAGCTGGGCAGCGTGGACACCGGGGGCGCTGAATCCGACCAGGAAGTGGCAGGACGCGCCTGGTTCAATACCAAGGCATTCCCGACTGCGCGCTTTGTGTCGTCCAGCGTCAAGGCACTGGGAAACAATCGCTACGAAGTGGCCGGCAAGTTGAGCATCAAGGGCCAGTCGCGTGACCTGGTGTTTCCCACCACTTTTACGGCGGCAGGAAAGAGCGGGATATTCGATGGCGCATTCGTGATTCGTCGTGGCGATTTTTCGATCGGCGAGGGTGCGTGGTCGAAATTCGATATCGTCGCCAATGACATACAGGTCAAATTCCGTGTCGCTGCGCTCAGCCAGTAAGCGTCGGCCATCAATAGTCAACCGTCATCAGACAGCAATCAAAAAGCAGCACAGTAACCAGCGATTCAATCAGTGATTCAATCAGTAGCGCGACATCCAGTCATTAACCAACTTACAGGATTATCCATGCACTCTTTCCCCAAGCTTTTCGCCGCCGTCCTGCTGGCCGCTTCCGCGGCTGCCCCATCGTTTGCGGCACCGGCGACCTATGCAGTCGACGGCACGCACACCTACCCACGGTTTTCATACAGCCACTTCGGTTATTCAACCCAGGTCAGCCGTTTCAACCAGACCACGGGCACAGTGGTGTTCGACGCTGCCGCCAAGACCGGCTCGGTCGACATAGTGATCAACGCCAAGTCGGTCGATACCGGCTATCCGACCTTCAACGAGCATATCCAGGGCGAAGATTTCCTCGATACGGCAAAATTCCCGACCGCGACGTTCAAGTCCACCAAGGTCGTGTTTGCCGGCGACAAGCCAGCCAGCATTGAAGGCAACCTGACAATCAAGGGCGTGACCAAACCGGTGGTGTTGACGGTGACCTCATTCCAGGCGATGCCGCATCCGATGTTGAAGAAAGATGCGATCGGCGCGAATGCCTTTACGGTCATCAAGCGTTCGGATTTCAACGCCGGCAAGTTTGCACCGTATGTCGGTGACGAAGTGCGCATTGACCTGTCGCTGGAAGCGGTCAAGCAATAAGCTGAACTGAAAAGACGCGAGCGGGCAACAAGCAAGCGTCAGGACAGGCCGGCCTGCGGTTCATTCGCAGGCCGGCCATTTTCATTTACATTTTCCAGCCGCCACCCAAGGCCTGGATCAGGGCCACGGCGGTGGTCAGTTGATCAGCTTGCGCCTGCATCACTGCGCGCCGCGCATTCAGCGCAGCCACCTGCGCGCTGACCACTTCAGTGAATCCCGCCTGGCCGGCACGATACCGGTTCATGAACTGCACCTCGGCCTGGCTGGCTGCGGTGGAGGCAACGCGCCGCTGTTCGAGTTGGCCGCTCAACACCCGTGTGGCGGCGAGCTGGTCTTCCACCCCCTGGAATGCGGTGAGTACCGTCTGCCGGTAGCGCGCGACGGTCTGTTCCCATCCGGCGCGCGCGGCTTCCACCCGGCTGCGCGTCAGGCCGGCATTGAAAATCGCCTGCACCGTGGAAAGGCCCAGTGACCAGGCTGCAGTCGGTGCGCTGAACAGCTCCGCCACCGTGCTGGCGCCCAGTCCATAGGATGCAGTCAGGCCGAGGCTGGGATACCACGCAGCCTGCGCAATGCCGATCTGTTCATTGGCTTGTGCCACGCGTCTTTCCGCTGCCGCAATATCGGGCCGCCGCTGCAGCAATACCGAGGGCAGGGCCACCGGTACGGCTGGCACCGCCGGTTGCCAGTTGGGCAGGGGCGCGAGCGCAAATTGCGCGGGCACGACGCCGGTCAATACCGCAATGGCGTGCTCCAGTTGTGCGCGTTGCCGGGTCAGGCCCAGGTCTTCGGCACGCGAATTGGCCAGTTGGGTCTGCGCTTGCAGCAGGTCGCTGTTGGGCGCAAGCCCAGCCTCGTAACGGTTGCGGGTGATCTGGAGCACCCGCTCATAGGCGACGATGGCGTCGGCCAGTAGTGCGCGCTGGGCGTCGGTCGCGCGCAAGGAGAAATAATTTGCCGCCAGCTCGCCCTGCGCCGACAGCGTGGCCGTGGCCAGGTCGGCTGCGCTGGCGCTAGCGCCGGCGCGTGCGCCTTCGACCGCGCGGCCGATGCGGCCCCAGACATCCGGTTCCCAACTTGCGCCCAGGCTGACTTGCACCGTGGTGCCGCCGCGCACGACCGTGCCGCCCGACGAGGTCGCATCGCTGGCGTTGCGGTTGCCCTGGCCGGACAGGTTGACGCTCGGGAATTGCGCGGCGCGCTGCTGCGAAACCAGGGCCCGCGCTTGCGCATAGGCGGCTGCGGCGGCGGCCACGTTCTGGTTCGATACCGCCACCCGCGGCATCAGGTCGTTCAGCATCGGGTCGCCAAACAGTTCCCACCATGCGCCGCGTTCGATGGCGTCGGCCGGCGCCGCCGTGACCCAGTCGCCGGCCTGCTTGAATTGCGCGCTCGCTTCAATCGGCATGGCCGGCCGTTGGTAGTCCGGGCCGACCGCGCAGGCGGCCAGGGCCAGCGGCAGCAGCAGTATCGCGATCGGGTTTCGCCTGGGCGCGCTTGCAGTGGATGTCTTTGTCATATTTTCGTCGCAGCAGTGAATTCGGTCAGGCAAGGCAGTGCCAGGTCAGGCCGGTGCGGTGGCACCGGCGGGCGTTTCTGCATCGTTGGCTTGCTTGCGCTGGTCGGGCCTGCTGCGGAAACGGTCCAGCAGCAGGTACACGACCGGCGTTGTCAGCAAGGTCAGCACCTGGCTGGCGACCAGCCCGCCGATGATGGCCACGCCCAGCGGGCGGCGCAGTTCGGCGCCATCGCCAAAGCCGATCGCCAGCGGCAGCGCGCCGAGCCCGGCCGCCAGCGTTGTCATCAGGATCGGCCGGAAGCGCAGCAGGCAGGCTTCGCGCACGGCTTGCCGTGGCGTCATGCCGCGCATGCGCTCGGCTTCCAGTGCGAAATCAATGATCAGGATCGCGTTTTTCTTGACGATGCCAATCAGCAGGAACACGCCGATCAGGGCGATCAGGGAAAACTCCATCTTGAACAGCAGCAGCGCCATGACCGCGCCGACGCCGGCTGACGGCAGTGTCGACAGCACCGTGATCGGATGGATCATGCTTTCGTACAGTACGCCCAGAACGATGTAGATCACGATCAGCGCCGCGCCGATCAGCAACCACTGCTGGCTTTGCGATTGCTGGAAAGCCGCCGCCGTGCCCTGGAACGTGCCGCTGACATTGGTGGGCATGCCAATCGCCGCTTCTGCCTGGCGTATCGCCTGTTGTGCGTCCGACAGGCTCTTGCCCTCGGCCAGGTTGAACGAGATCGTGGTCGCTATCTGTGCATCCTGGTGGTTGATGCTGCTGGCGGTGGCGCGCTGCGAAAAACTGGCGATGGTCGACAGCGGCACCATGACGGTGGCGGCGGTATTGACGGCCTGTCCGGACGAGGGGTCGCGCAGGCCGGGATTGGCCGTGGCGCCAGTGCCGGCAGCGGCGGTGGTGCTGGCGCCGGCGCTGGTACCGGTCGCCGTGCTGGCAACTTTTGGCACGGCAGTGGCGCCCGCTACCGCATTGGCCCGTACCGGAACGAATACTTCATTGAGCGCCGCCGGGCTGCGCGCAAAAGCCGGATCCACGCCCATCACGACCCGGTACTGGTTCAGTTCGTCATAGACCGTGGCGACCTGGCGCTGGCCGAACGCGTTGTACAAGGCATTGTCGACGTCGCGCGAGGTGATGCCAAGTCGCGCGGCGCGGTCGCGTTCCACCATGACATAGGTTTCCACGCCATTGTCTTGCTGGTCGGTGTCGACGTCGGTCAGCACCTCGTCGCTGGTTTTCATTTGTTGCGCCAGTTGTGCTGCCACGCGCCGCAGGTCGGCCAGGTTGTCGCTCTTGAGCGTGTATTGATAAGTCGAGTTGCTCTGGCGGCCGCCCATGCGCAAGTCTTGCACCGGGTTCAGGAACAGGCTCACGCCGGTCACCACAGCAAGTTGCGGCCGCAGGCGCGCGATCACGGCCTGGGCGCCGTCCCGGCGCTCGCCGCGCGGCTTCAAGCTGACGAACATGAAGCCGCCGCCAGCGCGTGCGCCGCCAGTGAAGCCGGTCACGGTCGCCACTGCCG
>NZ_JAUSNH010000080.1 GCF_030645335.1 Lacisediminimonas sp.
ACGGTGAGCACCATGCCAGGTGTGCAAAACCCGCATTGCAATCCGTGCTTTTCCGAGAAACACTCGCGGATGACCTCAACATCGGGGTCGTCATTGAATGCTTCGATCGTCTTCACCTCCTTGCCGCTGACCGATGCGGCCAGCGTGATGCAGGACCGTACCGGCTCGTCGTTCACCAGTACGGTGCAGGCGCCGCACACACCATGCTCACATGCGAGATGCGTGCCAGTCATGTTCAGCGTGTCGCGGATGAAGTCGGCCAGAGTCTGTCGATCGTCGATTTCACGTTCGATCTTCTCATCGTTTACTTGCAGTGAAATAGGGATCATTTTTTTAGCGCCTCAGTGATGGCACGAGTGACCATTGTTTTATGAAGATGATATTCGTAGGAGTCCGGTGCGTGGTCGGTGACGTCGGCCAGGTCTTTTGCGATGGCGTCCTCGAACGCCGGCTTGCCGACCTCGGCAGCCGGCAAGCCCGACGCCAGCAGCGCCGACACGCGAACCAGCAAGCGTGGCCGGTCGGATGCTGCGCCGACCACGGCATTGGCCAGGCCATTGGCGGGGTCGATGACGACAGCGCCGATCGAATGCGAGAACTCGCCATTCTTGCGGCAGAACTTGGTATAGCCCCAGCGCGCCTTGTCCGACAGTACCGGCAGCAGCACGCCTTCGAGGATCTCGCGCTCGCCCAGGCATGTCTCCATCAGTCCGGTCTGGAAGTCGGCCAACGGCACATTGCGGCGGCCTTCCGGACTGACCAGCACGGCAACCGCGCCCAGCGCCAGCAAGGCGCTTGGCCAGTCCGCGGCCGGATCGGAATGGACCAGGCTGCCGCCGACGGTTCCCCGGTTGCGCACAGCGCGATAGGCGATGCCGCCGGCGACATGCTGCAGGTAGCCGCGCGCGACATCCTCCAGCTTGCCATCTTCGATGCTGGCATGCGTGGTGCAGGCGCCGACAAACAGCATGCCATCCACGTGCCTGGATTCGCGCAGCGCCGGAATATCGGAAATCTCGATCACCGTGCCGGGCATGGCCAGGCGCAGGTTCATCATCGGCATCATCGATTGTCCGCCAGCCATGTACTTCGGGCCGTCGTTGTCCAGCGTTTGCTGGATTGCTTCGTCGATGCTGGCTGCACGCAGGTATTTTATTTTGGCCGCTTTCATTCAGGCGCCCCTTCCGTCTTCAGTTTTTTTGCCATCGCAGTCGTGATTGCCGCCCGCACCCGTTTTGGCGTCATCGGCGTTTCATTGATCTCTGCGCCAATATGCATCAAGGCGTCACGGATTGCATTGGCAATCGCGGCCGGCGGAGAAATTGCGCCGCCCTCCCCCATTCCCTTCATGCCGTATTCGGTATGCGGGGTCGGTGTCACCATGTGGCCGATCTTGATCCGGGGTATTTCCATCGAACCCGGCAGCAGGTAATCGGCAAAGGTGGTGGCCAGCGGCTGGCCGTTTTCATCGTAAGGAATCTCTTCGAACAATGCGGTGCCGATGCCCTGCACGATGCCGCCGGCGATCTGGCCGTCGACGATCATCGGATTGACCATCGTGCCGCAATCTTCCACGGCTGCATAGTCGAGCAACTCCACCTTCCCGGTGTCCGGATCGACAGCCACCACGGCAGCCTGGGTCGCATAGCAGAACACGCCCGTGTCAATCGCCGGCTGGTAAGTGGTGGTGTAGTCCAGGATCGGATCGACCCCGGGCGGCAAGCCGTCTTGCCGCAAATGGGCAATGCGGCCGATGTCGCGGAATTGCAGCGAACCTGCCGGACCGTAAATCATCGAATCGTCGAATCGCAGGTCGGACTTTTCGCATTTCAGCACATAGGCGGCAATCGTCTCCATCTTGTCGCGCAGACCGCGGCAAGCCTTGGCAACCGCGCCGCCCGCCATCACCATGCTGCGCGAAGCGAAAGTGCCCATGCCAAACGGTGAAGTCTGCGTATCGCCATGACGTACCGACACGCGCAGCGGATCGATGCCAAGTTCCTGGTGGGCGATTTGCGACAGCGACGTTTCCAGGCCCTGGCCGTGCGACTGGATACCCACCATCAGGATCAGCGAGCCGTCCGGCATCATGCGTGCGGTCGCGGAATCAAAGCCTGGAATCACCGGCGTGCCGCGCGTGACCCACTCGCCGCAGCCATGCGCTGTCTGCTCGGTAAATGACGCAAAACCCACGCCGATATAGCGCCCGTCCGGCTGCCGGGTTTTCTGGCGCTCGCGGATTTCGTCAAAGTTGATCAGGTCCGCCGTGCGCTGCACCGACTCCGCATAGTTGCCGTTGTCGTACAGCAGGTTGGTCACGGTGCGGTACGGCATCTCGCTCGGCGTAATCATGTTTTCCATGCGCACGATATGCGGTTCGCGTCCCACTGCCCGCGCCACTTCATCAATGGTGCGTTCGATCGTGAAACAGGCTGCCGGCCGCGCCACGCCGCGGAACGGACCGATCGGCGACTTGTTGGTCGCAACCGTATAGCTCTGGCAACGATAATTGCGGATGTTGTAGGGGCCGGGAATATTCTTGGCCACCATGCCGGTCTCGAGGAAAGGACTGTTGGGCCAGTGCGAATAGGCGCCGGCATCCACATGCACCTGCACATCGATGCCGAGGATCTTGCCCTTGGCGTCCGCATACGCAGTGACCTTGTGATGATGGTCACGGCAGTGGATGGAACTGAGCAGATGTTCGCGGCGGTCGTCAATCCAGCGCACCGGCTTTTTCAGCTTGAGCGCGAGCGCAACCACCATCAGTTCTTCGGGATACAGGATGTTCTTGACGCCAAAGCCGCCGCCTACGTCCGGTGCGATCAGGTGCAGCTTGCGCTCTTCAATGCCCAGGAACTGCGCCATGCCGGCGCGGATCTGGTGCGGAAACTGGCTGGAGTTATAGACCAGCAGTTCATCGAGGCGCTCGTCCCACATGGCGAGGATGGCACGGCCTTCCATCGGCACGCCGGCCTGGCGGTTCATGCGGAAGATCCGGTTGATCGTCACGGCGGCATTCTTGCGCGCGCTTTCCAGGTCACCCACTTCGACCAGCTTCTCGACGAATACGTTGTCGCCCCATTCCTCGCGGATCAGTGGCGTACCGGGCGTGGTCGCGGCCAGCATGTCGACCACTGCCGGCAATTCCTCGATATCGAGACCGACTTCTTCGGCAATGTCTTCTGCGATGGAGCGCGAAGCGCCGATCGCCATGGCAATTGCCTCGCCGGCAAAGCGCACGCGCTCGCGGGCCAGGCTGGGGTACTCGGAATACTTGAATCCGTCAATCTGCGGCACGGCCACGACCGGCTTCAGATCCGGGAAGTCACTGGCCTGGAATACTTTGCCGGCATACTCGGCAGGCACGTCGATGCCTTTGAGAATTCCGTGCGCAACCGGGCTGCGGATGAACGCCACGTCCAGGATTCCGGGAACGCGAATATCCGATACGAACTGGCCTTGACCGCGCAAATGACGCTTGTCCTCTTTCCGACGCAATCTCGCGCCGACTCCTTTACCACTCATGACGACTCCGTTGTGGATTCAAACATCGGCAATATTTGACCAAAAGGTCAAACTAGTCAAGGCCATTCTGTGTAAACCGGAAACGATTCCGGGATGCCCGGCAAGCGTGCGGGCGTGCACCAATAGCGTCACTCCAGCACCAGAATGGCTCGAATCCCCGACCGAAAGTCGGCCTTGCTCCCGATTGGCGACCATCTCTGTGCGCAGCAGGCGCGGGTGCGCCTGTCATGTTCATTTGTTTGACTACATGGATAAATAAAGGTAGTCTTTATTTCATGGACCACCTCCCGTTCGTTACCAAGAAAGGACTGACATGAGCATCGCACGACACCCCCGGCCAGCTGAACTTATCGACGCACCCCTGGACCAGATTGCCAAACAATTCACTGGCAGGTTCCGCGACAAGAAGGCCGACTGGAATGCGTTCGAGGATGCCAAGCATGAAGGCTTCAAGCGCGCCCAGCATCGCTTCATCGGCGCTGGCGGTTCAGGGAAAGTCGGCGATACCACCGCCATCCCGCCGCGCGGCTTTACCTTGAGCATCATGTACGTCGAGCCGGGCCAGGGCAATGCCGCGCACACGCATGAAGTCGAGGAAGTGTTTTTCGTGCTGCAGGGTTACCTGACCGTCTTCCTGGAAGATGAATCCGGACAGCGTGCCGATGTCAGGCTCGGCCCCTGGGAATGTGTCGCCTGCCCGCCTGGCGTGATCCACGGCTATATCAACGAATCGCTGGAGCCGGTGTATTTCCAGGTGATGCTGGGCAAATCCCGTCCCGAAACCATGGGATACGCGGACGAAAACCTGTACAAGAACCGCGACGCCCATCTGAAAGCCTAGTCAACATCCGAGTTGACGGCTAACGCCAATTGAAAACACCGCGCCCGCCCATGATGCCCCGCTCCCTGCCGGCACTGCCCTGCAGGCCAATGCAGTCGCTGGATCTACAGCATGGATAAACCGGCGGGCGAGTCGACGCCGCCAGTCGAGGAAAGCCAGAACAAGAAAGTGCGGCGTCGGCGGGCGGGGTCGTCGAAATCCCAGGAAACGATCCTGAAGGCGGCGATCGACGAGTTTGCCGGCAAGGGTTTCGACGGCGCCCGCGTCGATGAAATCGCCTTGCGCGCCGGGGTGCAAAAAAACCTCATCTACTATTATTTCGAGAGCAAGGACAAGCTGTTCGTCGCCGTGCTCGAGCGCGTATACGAGACCATCCGCAAGCGGCAGAAAGACCTGACCATACGCAACATGGATCCGGTTGAGGGCATGCGCAAGCTGGTCCTGTTCACTGGCCGGGTCTGGCTGCAGCACCCGGAATTCCTGAGCCTCCTGAGTTCCGAAAACCTGCTCGGCGGTCGCCATGTGCGCGAGTCGGCGCTGGTGCCGCACTTGTACAACCCCTTGCTGGAAACGATCAATACGCTGCTTGATCGCGGCGTGGAGCTTGGCGTATTCCGCGACGGTGTCGACGTGCTCGACCTGTACGTGTCCATTACGGCCTTGCCGGCCTATTACTTCGACCACCAACATACGCTGGGCGCGATTTTCGACACCAAGTTGATGACGCCGGCCAGGATCAAGCGCCGCCTTGAGCATTCGGCGGACATGATCATTCGCTATCTGAAGGCCTGATTCGCATCATGTGCCGGCGGCGACGATGCCGCCGCTGGCGCGGCGGTAGGTATTTTCCGCAGCTACGCACTTTCCGCAGGTAAGCGATGGGCATGCGCGTGAGGAACGCGCTTTCCAGAGGGGGACTCGCGAGTCATGCGCCAGCCCGCCCTTCCCTGCGCGATCACCGTCAGCCCATTGTCAGCCTTCAGTCAGACACCCGTCAGCCGCGGCACGTATTCTCCGCGCTCTGCGCCGGACTTACCATGCGAGACACTCTCGCTGCCGCGTGCCAGGTTTTCAAAAGAAGCGTTCCTTGTTCCGAATTTCCCATTGCGACCCGCGCCCCCGGTTGCTCGCCCTGCTCTTGCTGTTGTGGCCGGTATTGTCTTTCGCCACTGACCCCGCCGACCCGTCCCTGTCCCGCCTGAGCCTGGGCCGGGCCCTTGAAATTGCCGCTGAGCGCAATGCCGACATGACGGTGTCGGCGCTGGCGATCACGAGCGCACAAGCCAACGTCCTGTCCGCTGACGTTTCGCCGAATCCGTCGATTTCGCTGCAGGCATACAACGTCAACCCGCGGCAGGGTATCGGTTCCGGGGCATTGCCTGACAAGCGGGTCGATACGACCGTGCGCGTGGAGCAGTTGATCGAACGCGGTGGCAAACGGCAGTGGCGCACCGAAAATGCCAGCCACCTGGTTGACGCCTCACGCGCCGAACGCATCGAAGTCCTGCGTCAGTTGCGCCTGCTGGTCACGATTGCCTATTACGACTTGCTGGCAGCGCAGGACCGGCTTGCGATTACTCGCGACACCGCCAATTTGTTCAAGGCCACGCTCGATGCCGCCGGCAAGCGCCGGGCGGCCGGTGACCTCGCCGGTTCCGAAGTCGACCGGATCCGCGTCGAGGCGCTGCGGGCTAGCAATGATGAAACCCAGGCGCAGGCGGAACACAAGCGCAGCCGGCTTGCCTTGCGGCTGCTGATGGGTATCAGCACACCGCCTGCCGACTTGCGCGCGGAAGATGCCTGGCCGCCGCTGCAGCCCGTCGCGCCGCAGGAAACCAGCGCCGTGCTTGCCGACAATCCGGCAGTACGCGCCGCCACTGCCCGCTTGCTGGCTGCGCAATCGGCGCTGCGCCTGGCGCAGGCATCGCGCACCAGGGATGTCTCAGTCGGCGTTCAATACGACCGTTCACCGGCAAGCCCAATGAATAGCTATGTCGGCAGCAATACCGTGGGCGTCTCGATGCAGGTCCCGCTGTTTACCAACAATTATTTCGAAGGCGAGATCCGGGCCGCCATTGCCCAGGTCGACACGGCGCAGGAGCTCGTGCACAAGGCACAGCGCCAGGCTGAATCGGAAATGCAGCGCGCGCAGAATGAGCTGCAATCAGCGCGTACCCGGCTGGCCATGTTCCAGGATCAATTGAGCCGTAGCGCCCAGCGCGCTGTCGACGCCGCCGAGTTTGCGTTTCGCAACGGCGCCATCAGCGTCACGGATCTATTGGATACACGACGCACTTACCGCGCAGTCGCAATCGACGAGCTGCAAGCGCGCGTTGACTACGCAAGAGCCGATGCCGCATGGCGTGCGGTCATCATGGAAAGCCCAGGCAAATGAAACTCAAGATCAAGCTCGCAATCGGTGGCGCGATCGTCTCGCTCGCGGCCGGCACGGTGGTGCTGGTGAACTATTTCCAGGCGGTGCCTTTGCCTGAGCAGCCGGCGACGACTGCACAGCCGGGACCACGCATGGTCCGCTATGCAAAGGACGCACCGCAGCTGTCGTCATTGAAAGTGGAGCCGGTACAGGCGTTTGCGTTACCCGTTGCCGACCCGGTAAACGGCCACATTGCCTACGACGAGAATGTCACCGCCCGCATCAGTTCGCCATTGACTGGTCGCGTCGTGCGTCTGCTGCGCGAGGTCGGTGACCAGGTCAAGGCCGGCGACCCCTTGGTCGTGATCGATTCCGCGGACCTGGCCAGCGCAGAAGCGGACTGGCAAAAGAGCCGGGCCGACACCGAACGCAAGAAGCTGGCACTGGAGCGCGCACAGAACCTGATCGAGCGCGAAGTGATTGCCCGTAAAGACTTCGAATCGGCGCAAGCCGATTATCAACAGGCACTCGCCGAAAGCCGCCGCAGCGCGCAGAAAATGCGCTTGCTGAATGCGAGCGGACATGAAAATGGACGCTTCGTGCTGAAGGCGCCAATCAGCGGAATCGTCGCCGACCGGCAAGTCAATCCCGGCATGGAAGTCCGCCCGGACCTGCAGAATCCGCTGTTCGTGGTGACCGACATTTCCCGCCTGTGGCTGGTGGCCGACGTGCCGGAACGCTATATCGCTGACCTGCGGCCAGGCCAGATGGTCAGCGTGCAGACGGATGCCTATCCCCAAAGCCAGTTTCCGGCGATCGTCGAAAAGATCGGTATCGCACTCGACCCGACAACGCGGCGGGTACAGGTACGTTGCCGGATCAAGAACATGGACATGCGCTTGCGCCCGGAAATGTACGCCCGCATCACCTTCCTGGCCGACGGCAGCAAGAAGGCAATTCGCGTCGCCAACAGCGCGCTGGTTTCCGAAGGGCTTTACAACTATGCATTCGTCGAAGCCCAGCCCGGCCAATTCGAACGGCGGCGTGTCAACATCGTGCTCAAGGGCCCGGATGTCAGCTTTGTCGATTCCGGCATCGCGGACGGCGAAAAAGTGGTGGTGCGCGGCGCCTTGCTGCTGAATGCAGAGGCATCGTCAAATGCTCAGTAAGCTGATTGACTTTGTCCTGACGCAGCGGGTATTCGTCCTGCTGCTGACCGCCACACTGTGCGTATTCGGCTATCGTGCACTGTCGCATCTGTCGATCGAGGCGTTTCCGGACGTGCAGGACGTGCAAGTGCAGATCGTCACGCAATACCCCGGCCAGGCGCCGGAAGAGGTAGAGCGCATCATCACCTTGCCGATCGAGCGCGAAATGAGCGGCGTGCCGCGCCAGACCCAATTGCGCTCGGTGACCATCACGGGCCTGTCGGTGGTGACGCTGACCTTCGCCGATGGCACCGATGACTATTTCGCCCGCCAGCAAGTGCTCGAAAAGCTGCAGACCGTCGCCCTGCCGCCCGGCATCCAGCCATCGCTGGCGCCCTTGTCGACCGCGGTCGGGGAAATTTACCGCTATATCCTGGAAGCACCGCCGCACATGACGCAGAGCGACCTGCGTTCGCTGCAGGATTGGACCATACGACCGGCACTGAAAATCACGCCGGGTGTGGCTGAAGTCGTCAGCTTTGGCGGCACTGTGCGCGAATACCAGGTACTGGTGGACCCGAATGCACTGCGGCGCTACAACGTGACACTGGACCAGGTCAGCCAGGCACTGAGCAGCAACAGCGCCAACGTCGGTGGCGGCCTGGCGCACCGCGGCGAGGAAGCGCTGGTGATCCGCGGCATCGGCATCCTGCGTGGCGTCGACGATATCGGCAGGATCGCCATCATGGCCAAGGCCGGCAAGACGGTGCTGGTCTCAGACATTGCCGAAGTCAAGATCGGCGAGCGGCCTCGCTCGGGCATCGTCGCCTACAACCAGAATGACTCGGTGGTCCAGGGCATCGTTCAAATGACCAAGGGCGGCAATGCGTCGCAAGTGATCGGCGATCTCAAGCAGCGGGTCGAAGAACTCAACGCCAAGCTGCCCAATGGCGTCAAGATACGGCCCATCTACGACCGCACCCAACTGATCAGCCACACGGTCCACACCGTGGCGGAAAACCTGCTGGTCGGTGCGGCGCTGGTAATTGCGCTGCTGGTCATATTCCTGCGCAACTGGCGCGCGGCGCTGGTGGTGGCGACCGTCATTCCGCTTTCCCTGCTGTTCGCGTTCATTGCGCTGCATGCGCTGAACATACCGGCCAACCTGATCTCGCTGGGCACGGTCGACTTCGGCATCATCATCGACGGTGCAGTCGTACTGGTGGAGGCATTGATGGTGCGGCTGGCAGCGCGCAATTTCGACCCCGGCCATGCCGAGATCAATGCCGCCTGGCGCATCACCGTGCTGAAGAACACGGTCATCGAACTGGGCCACCCGATCCTGTTTGCCAAGGCGATCATCATCGTCGCCTTCATCCCGATCTTTACCTTCCAGCGGGTGGAAGGAAAAATATTCTCGCCGGTGGCCCTGACCATCACCTTCGCCATGCTCGGTGCGGTCCTGCTGACCATGACGCTGATACCGACCTTGCTGGCGATGACGATGGAGCGGCACACGCTGGAAGAAAAACATATCCACTGGATGGCGTGGCTGCAACGGCGTTACCGCGCCTTCCTGCATTGGTCGGGCCTGCACCGCTTTCTGTTGCTGGTGGGTTCGGGCAGCGTGCTGGTTGTCACGCTGGCGCTGGCGCCGCTGCTTGGCAGCGAGTTCCTGCCCAAGCTGGATGAAGGCAACATCTGGCTTACGCTCAATCTTCCGACCTCCAGCTCGCTGCAGACATCCAAGGAGATCGAGCGCCAGGTACGCGGCATCGTCCTCAGCTACCCGGAAGTCAAGAGCGTGATTGCCCAGGTCGGGCGGCCGGACGACGGTACCGATCCGAAAGGCTCGAACAATATCGAATTCCTGGCGGAGTTAAAGCCGCGCGACACCTGGCGCTTCTCCGGCAAGGACAAGCTGGTGGCCGACATGTCGAAGAAAATCCGCACCATCCCCGGCGTGCCGACCAACTTTTCGCAAGTGATCCAGGACAATGTGGAGGAATCGCTGTCCGGCGTGAAAGGCGAAATCGCCGTCAAGATTTTTGGCCCGGACCTTGAAATCCTGACTGAAAAATCTGAGCAGATCGCGGCCATCCTGAACGGCATCCGCGGCGCCAGCGATGTCGGCGCCATCAAGATCGGCGGCCAGACCGAACTGGCCGTCACCATCGACCGCGAAAAAATAGCGCGCCTGGGCATCAGCGTTGCCGATGTCAACCTCGCACTGCAGGGCGCGCTGGCCGGCGTGCCGGTGAATACGCTGTACGAGGGCGACCACCGGTATGACATCACGGTGCGCCTGAACGAACATCATCGCGATTCGATCGATGATATCGGGCGCATCCAGGTCA
Organism: Lacisediminimonas sp.; assembly: GCF_030645335.1. Taxonomy (GTDB): domain Bacteria; phylum Pseudomonadota; class Gammaproteobacteria; order Burkholderiales; family Burkholderiaceae_D; genus Lacisediminimonas. The sequence continues at coordinate 10,249 of NZ_JAUSNH010000080.1, forward strand.
GCTTGCCCAATAACGCCGGCACCATTGGCCTGGGCGACCTGTGCCGCATCGAAGTGCGCCAGGGCGCGGCGCGCATCAGCCGCGAGGCAGGCGGGCGCAACGCGTCGGTCAAGGCCAATCTGCTCGGCCGCGACCAGGGCAGTTTTGTGGCCGAGGCACAGAAGAAGGTCGCCAGCCAGGTCAAGCTGCCGCCCGGTTACCGCATGACCTGGGGCGGTCAGTTCGAGAACCAGCAGCGTGCAATCAAGCGCCTTGGCGTGATTGTGCCAATTACGCTGCTGCTGATCTTTTCCTTGCTGTTCTGGGCGTTCCGCTCGATGCGGATGGCGACACTGGTATTGGCGATCGTTCCTTTTTCATTGATTGGCGGCGTGGTCGGCCTGGCGCTGGCCGGACTGCACTTCTCGGTGTCGGCGGCGGTCGGCTTCATTGCCGTGGCCGGCATTTCGGTGCAGAACGGGGTGATCATGCTGGAGCAGATCATTGAAAACGATCGCTCCATGGATTCGCATTTCAACAGCGCGGTAGAAGGCGCGGTGTCACGCCTGCGCCCTATCCTGATGACAGCGCTGATGGCCGGACTGGGCTTGCTGCCGGCTGCCCTGTCCCACGGCATCGGGTCCGAGACGCAGCGACCGTTCGCGGTCGTGATCGTCGGCGGCATCGTTTCGGCGACACTGTTTACGATGATGTTGCTGCCGCTGGCCTATCCCTACTTTATTGAAAAGCGCCGGGTGCGCGCTGCTGATAGCGGCGACATTCCCGCGTCCGTGCCCTGAACGGCCGATTCCCCGGGACAACAGGAATCAGTCCGGCATTGGCTGCACTGCCGGTGCAGACGCACAGCCGCCCGCAATCCGGCGGGCCTACTGCGACCGCAATGGCAAGGCAGTCTTGTAGCGCACCTGCTTCAATGCAAAACTGGAGCGGATCTTCTCCACCTGCGGAATCGACGCCAGGTGCTGAAGGATGAAGCGCTCCAGCGCGCCGATATCCGGTACCGCAACGCGGATCAGGTAATCGGCATCGCCCGTCATCAGGTAGCACTCCATCACTTCTTCGCGCGCGCAAACGCGCGCTTCGAACGCTTGCAGCGCCTTTTCGTTTTGCTGCTTGAGACTGATCGAGATGAACACGTTCAGGTGCAGGCCGAGTTGCCTGGCGTCGAGCAGCGCGACGTAGCGCTGGATCAGGCCGGACGTCTGCAATGCCTTTACCCGCATCAGGCAGGGCGATGGCGACAGGTTGACCCGGCGCGCCAGTTCGACGTTGGACAGGCTGCTGTCGCTTTGCAATTCGCGCAGGATAGCCAGGTCGATCCCGTCCAGGCTCATCATGTTTCGATTCCTTTATTTGGCGGCATAAAATTCTGTAATTATTGTCAATGACAGGCATTTCAGCAAAATATTCTGCCTTCTGCAATATAAAATTATCTCTCCGACACCAAACAGGAATCTGTCATGAACCAGCGCGCCGATTTCCTCGCACTGCCAGCCAATCCTGTCGGGCCGCTTGCTGAATCCGATCCGGCCGAGACCGCCGAATGGCGCGACGCCCTGCTGTCGCTGATCGATGCGGCCGGGCCGCAGCGGGCGCGCTTCATCATGGATACCTTAGCCGAGATCGCCAGCGCGCCGGCAGTCGGCTGGCAAGCGGTGCGCGGCACGCCGTACGTGAACTCGATTGCAGCCGACCGGCAGCCGGCTTTTCCGGGCGACCTGGAACTGGAGGAGCGGCTCGGATCGATCATTCGCTGGAACGCGCTGGCGATGGTGATGCGCGCCAACCAGGCGCATGGCGAACTCGGTGGGCATATCGCCAGTTATGCGAGCGCAGCCGACTTGTTCGAAGTCGGCTTCAACCATTTCTTCCGCGCCCGCACGGAAGGGTTTGGCGGCGACCTCGTTTTTTACCAGCCGCATTCTGCGCCCGGCATCTACGCCCGTGCTTTTGTCGAAGGGCGGCTGAGCGAACAGGACCTGTTGCACTACCGGCAGGAAATCAGCGCCCGCGCCAGCGGCGTGCAAGGCTTGTCGAGCTACCCGCACCCGTGGCTGATGCCGGACTTCTGGCAATTCCCGACCGGGTCGATGGGGCTGGGACCGATCAGCTCGATTTACCAAGCGCGATTCATGCGCTACCTGCAACATCGCGGCCAGCTCGACACCAACGAGCGCCGGGTGTGGGGCGTATTCGGCGATGGCGAAATGGACGAACCGGAAAGCATGTCGGCACTGACGCTGGCGGCGCGCGAAGGCCTCGACAACCTGACCTGGGTGGTCAATTGCAACTTGCAGCGGCTGGACGGCCCGGTGCGCGGCACCGGCCGCATCATCG
>NZ_JAUSNH010000172.1 GCF_030645335.1 Lacisediminimonas sp.
GTTCACACCAATCACATCCATGCGGACGACCTGGCGCAGATCATTGCCACGGCGCTGTTTCGCCAGATGCCAGGCCGGGTCTATCACGCCGTCGACGACACCGATCTGCGGATGGGGGACTATTTCGACCTGGTCGCGGATGCGTTCGGCCTGCCGCGACCGCCGCGGCTGGCGCGCGAAGCCTTGCAGCAGCAAGTCTCGCCGATGCTGCTGTCGTTCATGTCGGAGTCGCGCCGGTTGCGCAACGAGCGGATCAAGGCCGAGCTGGGCATGCGGCTGCGCTACCCCGACGTGCAGCACTTCCTCAGATCAGTGCCGACGTTACCTTCAGTACTTCCTCTATCGTCGTAAGGCCTTCCGCGATCTTGGCGGCGCCGGCGATGCGCAGCGGTTTCATGCCGTCGGCCATGCTTTGCCGGCGCAGTTGCCCGATGTCGGCATCGGCGCGGATTTCACTGGCGAATTTTTGCGTCACGCCGAGCAGCTCGTACAGGCCGGTGCGGCCGCGATAGCCGGTCTGGCGGCATTCCGGGCATCCGACCGGACGGTATAGGGTATGCGGCATCGGCATCGGCCATTCCTGCACCAGGCTATTCCATAGCGCCTCGGGCATGCTGCCGTCGGCTGCCTTGCAATGTGTGCACAGCGTGCGCACCAGCCGCTGCGCCATGACGCCGTCCAGGGTTGCTTCCAGCAGGTAATGCGGCACGCCCAGTTCCAGCAGGCGCATCACCGCAGAGGGGGCGTCGTTGGTATGCAGGCTCGACAGCACCAGGTGGCCGGTCAGTGCGGCCTGTATCGCCATTTCCGCGGTTTCCAGGTCGCGGATCTCGCCGATCATGATGATGTCGGGGTCTTGCCGCATCAGCGCCCGCACGCCATCGGCGAAGGACAGGTCGATGCCATGCTGCACCTGCATCTGGTTGAACGACGCTTCCACCATCTCGATCGGATCTTCCACGGTGCAGACGTTGACTTCGCTGGTGGCCAGCGCCTTCAGGGTCGTATAAAGCGTGGTGGTCTTGCCCGAGCCGGTCGGCCCGGTGACCAGCAGGATGCCGTGCGGCCGGCTGGTCAGCGCATCCCAGCGCGCGGCGTCGTCGGGCGGAAAGCCGAGTTCGGGCAAGGTCTTGACCACGACTTCCGGGTCGAAGATGCGCATCACCAGCTTTTCGCCGAATGCCGTGGGCAGCGTCGACAGCCGCAATTCGACTTCCTGCCCGCCGCTGGTGCGGGTCTTGATGCGGCCATCCTGCGGGCGCCGCTTTTCGATCACGTCCATGCGGCCCAGCAGCTTGATGCGCGCGGTCATGGCAATCATCACCACCGCCGGCACCTGGTAGACCTGGTGCAGCACGCCGTCGATGCGAAAACGCACCGCGCAAAAATCGCGTTTGGGCTCGAGATGGATGTCGGACGCACGCTGCTCGAACGCGTATTGCCACAGCCAGTCGACGATATTGACGATGTGCTGGTCATTGGCGTCGACCTGCTTGTTGCTGCGGCCCAGCTCGACCAACTGCTCGAAATTATTGCGCAGCGCCAGGTCCTGGCCGCTGGCGCGGTTGGCGTCCCGGATTGACTTTGCCAGTGAAAAAAACTGGCTGATGTATTGCGCGATATCGACCGGGTTGGCGATCACGAGCCGGACATTGCGGCGCGAGATCTTGGCGATTTCGGGCACCCATTCCAGGTCGAGCGGCTCGGCGGTTGCGATGGTCAGCTCGGTCGCGGTCAGCTCGACGGGCAGGATGTTGAAGCGGGCGGCATAAGTGGCCGACATCACATCGGCCACGCGCGTGAAATCGATCTTCAGCGGATCGATGCGGATGAAGGGCAGCTCGACCTTGGCAGCCAGCCATTCACTGAGCCAATCCAGCGTCATCAGTCGTGCCGGCTGGATGCTGCGGATCTTGCACTGTGCCACGGCGGTCAGCGGGTGCATGGTGGCCGGACCATTGCGCAGCAGCGCCTGGGCCTGGTTATACAGCGCACGGGCGTCGTCCTTGTCGACCAGCTTGTCCTTGAGCAGCCAGGAAAAAATATGCTGCAGGTCGAGCGCTTTGCGGGTGGCCTGGTTCATGGCGATTTCCGGTGGGGACGACGGCGTGTCGGTGTAGTGGCTTAAGCCCGGTCCAGCCAGGCCGACTTGATGCCATTTACCCAGCTGCGTGCCGGCATGCGCGTCTCTGCCAGTATCGTTGCTGCGGCCTCATGCAATTCGGCGAAATCCAGTACCGGCGGGGTATTGAAGCACAGTGCGACGACATTGCCGTCATGCACTTCCGGCAGCGTGATCACGGTATCGAATGCATAGCGCATCGCTTTCACATTGCGCTTGAAGCTCGGGTGGTCGCCAAACAGGTTGACCGTGGCCACACCGAGCGGCGACAGTGCCGCGGCGCAGTCGGCATAGAATTCGGGCGTGTCCAGCACCGGACCGCGCGCTGTTGCATCGTACAGGTCGATTTGCAGCACATCGATCTGCCCGGGGTCTGCTGCCGCCTGGGCGATGTAGGCCAGCGCATCCATTTCCAGCACGGTCAGGCGATCGTCGTCGGGCGGCAGCTTGAACATGTCGGCGCAAATGCGGATCACCGACGGGTTGAGCTCGACTGCCGTGACCCGTGACTCGGTGAAGTGCTTGTGGCAAAACTTGGTCAGCGCGCCGGTGCCCAGTCCCAATTGCACGATATGGCGCGGCGCGTCGATGAACAGCATCCAGGCCATCATCTGCTGCGCATATTCCAGTTCGATCCAGTAGGGGCGTCGCAGCCGCATCGCACCTTGCACCCATTCCGTGCCGAAATGCAGGTAACGCACACCGTCCATTTCGGACAGCGTGACCGGCGCGTATTTTGGCTTGCGGCTGCGGGCTTCAGGCGCTTCGGCGCGGCTGTCAGCGGCGGCCGCTTTCTTGCTGGCTGGACGATGCGCTTGTTCGTTCTCGATGGATTTTCGTTTGATCAGCATGGCGGGTGGCACAAGGGAAGGCCGCATTATCCGGCCAGCGCCTGCCACGATGCAAGCTTCTGCTCGAAACTCATCGCCGCGTGGGCCGGCGATGACGAGGGAAGCACAATGGTTTCATAACCGGCATGTTCAAAATGCATGGCGAGGCGGCCAGCGGTCTTGCCATTGAAGCAAACGCGGCGCAGCGCCGGGCAGCGCTGTGCCAGCCGGGTGAAATCATTGTGACGGGGGTCGCGGATTGCGGTGTCGAGACTGCCGTCGCGCTTGCAGGCGGCCAGCACGTCCCACAGACCCACCCGGTGCGCCAGCAGGCGCGGCAACCGCTGCGGGTAGGGCAGCGCCGCCAGGTCCTCGCCCAGAACCGTGCCGACAAGGCGCCAGAACTGGTTGCGCGGGTGCGCATAGTATTGCTCGGCTGCCAGCGAAGCGGCGCCGGGAAAGCTGCCGAGGATCAGTATCCGGACCTGCCGGTCCAGTACCGGCGACAGGCCGGCCAGCAGTTCGGGAGACTTTGCTTGCATGCTTCCATTATAGTGATGCGAAGGCGCAGGCAATCACGCAAGGGAGACGGGCATGGCAAGCATCACAGGCAAGGTAGTGCTGATCACCGGCGGCAGTCGCGGCATCGGTGCGGCAACGGCGCGACTGGCAGCGCAGGCCGGTTTTCGCGTGTGCATCAGTTACCACAGCGCGCAGGGCGCCGCCGAAGGCGTGGTCGATGCGATCCGGCGCAGTGGCGGGCAGGCGCTGGCGGTGTCCTGCGACGTGGCCGATGAAAGCGATATCGTCGCCCTGTTCGAAGCCGTCGACCGCGAGTTCGGCCGGCTCGATGCGCTGGTGAACAATGCCGGCGTGCTGGAATTGCAATCGCGGGTGGAGCACATGCAGGCGGCACGGCTGCAGCGCATCTTTGCCACCAATGTGACGGGCAGCTTCATCTGCGCGCGCGAGGCCATCAAGCGCATGTCGACACGACATGGGGGGCAGGGCGGCGTGATCGTCAACCTGTCGTCGATTGCTTCGCGGCTGGGCGCGCCGGCCGAGTATGTGGACTATGCGGCATCCAAGGCCGCCATCGACACCCTGACGATCGGGCTGGCCAAGGAAGTCGCGGCCGAGGGAATACGGGTCAATGCGGTGCGGCCCGGCGTGATCGATACCGAGATCCACGCCAGCGGCGGCGAGCCCGGACGCGTCGATCGCGTCAAGGACAGCGTGCCGATGTTGCGCGGCGGACAGCCGGAAGAAGTCGCGCAGGCGGTGATGTGGTTGTTGTCGGCGCAGTCATCCTATGTTGCCGGGGCCATCATCGATGTCACCGGCGGCCGCTAAGGCGCTGGCCGCTGCCAGCCGGAAGCGGCGCGTGGTAGCATCGAATCCAGGTCGTAATAGTCGCTCAATCCCCTGCCAGGAGTGCCGCCATGGAAGCATCCGCACCGCGCACAGTGGACCAACTGCTGGAGCAGTACGCCGACAGTCACCGCAATCCGACCAATGAGCTGATCCACTGCATCTGCGTGCCCGCCATCGTATTTTCATTCCTCGGCATGTTGTGGGCGATCCATCCCTGGGTTGCGCTCGCCGTGGTTCTCGTGTCCCTGGTCTACTACTTCAGCTTGAGTGTGCCGTTTGCCTTGGGCATGGTCGTCATGACGGCGCTTTGTATTGCCGGCCTGAGCCTGATGCCGGCGGCGTGGGTGCTGCCGGCTTCGCTGGCGATATTCGTGGTGGCATGGATCGGTCAGTTCGCCGGCCACAAGATCGAAGGAAAAAAGCCCTCGTTTTTCGATGACCTGCGTTTCCTCGCGATTGGTCCGCTGTTCGTACTGGGTGTTTTTTTCCGGCGCCTGCGCATCGCCTATTGACGCTCGGCGTGCGGGGCGGCCATCCGAATCGCTTCGTGCCGCCCCGTTTTGAGGCTGTCCCGACGCCCGACGCAATGCTATTGCGCATTGTTCCCCTGCAGTGCACTGGCTTGCTTTTCCGCAGCAGCGGCATCTGCGTCAAGGATGATCCTGGCGATCTCTGGCCTGGCTTGATTCCGGCTCATGTCTTCCATGAAGTGCCTGATTGTTTCGCCGCTCACCAGCGTGTGGTCGAGAAGCTCGCGGCCGTGCTGCAGGGCCAGTATTTCGCGCAGCCGGGCAGGATTCCTCTTGATCGCCATGATCGCCGCTGCTGCCGCCCGGTCCAGCATGTCTGCCCTCAGGTGAGCATCCTCACCGACCAGCATTTGCCAGAGTCGGGATGGATCCGGATCAAGCACTGCGGCGCGCGTCTCGTCGATATTCCATCCGGCGGCTTTTCCCCGAAGCGCTGCTTTCAACAAGCTGATTTCGAGCATGTCGATCCCCAGCGGGCCGCCGAGCAGGGTAGCAACGGCGGACTGCACGGACGCCGGTATGGTCCTGGTCAAGGGCGGCGCAATGGGTGCTGTGGGGGCTTTCATTATTTTGGAGGCTTTGGCCACTGTCGCCACTGCGGGCAAATCCTTGATCAATCCATATTTTTTCATCACATCAGGAATCAATGGAAGGTTCGGCAACAATTTCTCGCTGAATCCTTTCAGCTTGGCCAGTCCGTCCGGCTGGAATCGAACTTCGATTTCATGGAGGAACGCATCCAGGGCATCCGCTACCGATCGATCGACCATTGACATGCTGTCGAGAATTGCATCGATCAGATCCGGTCCCGGGGTGATCAACAAGGATGGCTTTTGCCACAACCAGGCAAGGACGTCTTTGTGTCCGTTAGCGACCGCCAGCACCATCGCAGTTTGCCTGCCGTGCTTACCCTGCGTTGCGTTGAGCAGCGCAGGCTGTGTGCGCAATAGCTTGTCCAGCCTGATGGTGAGGTCACGGCTCTGTCCGTTTTGCAGCAGGTCGAACCACTCGGCTTGTTGCTGGGCTGGTGTTCCGGCGCCGAGCTTTGCTGCTGGCGCCGGAGCAGGTCTGGCAGCGCGCTTTGGCGTGACAGACGCCGCCTTGGCACGACCAGCTGGCGCAGGTTTCTTGTTTTCCCTGGACTGTTCACGTACCACCAGCACGGGTTGGGTTTGTCCCTGCGCGGCTGGGCGCTGGTTTGTGTTCCGTGTAACCAGAGCCGGGGCCGGTGTGCTTGCGCCGGCCGCTTCGCGACGTGCGGTGACCGGTGCGGGTGCAAGGCTTTTGTTTTCTGGCTGTGGCTTGTTGACTACAAGCGCATGCTGGCCGGTCAATTGTTGCAGGTGCAGGATTTCCTTATGGATCAGATCGTCCTGCGACCTGCCAGGCGCTTTTTTTCCCAAGATCCGCCCGCTTAGCGCGACCAGGTTCTTCAAGCCCACGCCGCTCGACAAAGGCAATAGCAGGGCAAGTCCGCGCAGGCAGAGAAGCTTGTCGGCATTGTTCAATGCACTCGTCGGTGGCAGCTGCAATAGCAATTGTTCGATGCTGCGCAAAACGTTTTGGCGCTCTGTCTCGTTCAATGCGCAAGCAGCCAGGGATTCGAGTGCCGCCACGGCGCACAGTATGTTGTCCGTGCTGCCATGCGAGGCAGTGTAGATCACCTCGGCGAGTGCAATCTCGACCTGGCACGTTGTGTGATCAATGCTCTCGTTGTTGCGCAAGGCGCGCATTGCCGACAAGAGCTTCGCTGCGACCGCCGCCTGCTCGATTTTCTCCCGCTTATCATCTGTCAGCGCTGTGAGGAGCGGTGTCGCTGCGCTGGAAAGCCGCAGATCCGGGATTGCCTGTTTGCGATCCGCTGCAAGGAATTCCAGCAGGTCGGCGATCGTCTCGCTGCCAACTTGCGTCAGGTCTTCCTGGGCGAAGCAGGACAGGGCAGTGAGCACTTTTTCCTCGATCTTGCTGAAATCGCTGGTAATGACGGGGTGGGTCGATACGCCTTGTTGCTTCAGAAATAGCAGGAAGCGCGTGATGCTTCCCAGCGTACGGCCATAGTTGTGGTGCAGCGCATCGGGGTCAAGGGCGCCTATCAGTTGCAGCAACGGCAGCAGTAACTGCAGGTCGGGATCCTGCCTGATGTTCAGCACGCCATGTTTGCCCAGGTTGCGGGTGGCATCGATATGATTCTGGACTATTACGCTGTTTGGGACGGTATGCGTGTGCTGGGCCTGTGCCGACATTGCCTGGGTATTGCCAAGGAATTCGCGTGCCGCAGCGGCGAGCAGATCCTGGCCGTCCTCTGCGCCGTCGCGATCGGCGTCAAGATCCAGCAGCTCATAGGTCGAGATGCTTGATAACTGCAATAGCCATTTTCCGTTCTGCCGAGCGTCGAGGGGATGTTCTGTCGCTGAGGTGGTGCCAGGCTTGATTGCCAGTAGCGCTTCGGTAAATGCAGCGCGGATCGCGCCATCGCGCCGGTCCAGCAGTCCCCGCTTCAAGCCGCGGCTCAACAGGTTCAGCAAGGCCAGGGTGGATCCATTCGACGGGGAAAACGTGATCTGTCCTTTGACGCACTTGCCCAGCAGGGCGCGGCAAGCCTGTTGAAAGGGCAGGGCGTCCGCCGTCAGGCATCGCCCGTCATGGAATGCGCCACGCGACTCTCCGGCCAGCGCGCCCAGGCCGTAGGCAATGCTGTCGATCTGCTCTGTACTGCAGGGGCTGCGTTCAATAGCGGCAGCAAGCTTGGGCAGCAGCAAGGGCAGGCTTGTCCGCAGTGCGGCAAGCAAACTGTGCTGCCCGCCGCCGTAGGCGGCGGACTCGATGTCGCTTTCGGCCAGCTTCAGCATGTTGCAGAATTTAACCGCGGTGTCTAATTCCAGGCTTTCAGCGTTCGCCAGATGCTTGGCCAATTGCGTTACGGCCTGCAGCGTTGGCGGCTTGCTGAGCAAGGCCTTGAGTGCTTGCTGGTACTCGTCTTTATTTTTCTCCACCAGCTTGGGAGCAGAGGGCAATTGAGCCGCGGCCAATGAATGAAACGGCCCTTGCTTGCCGGTGGATGCCGGGCGGAGGGATGGATATTTAGCTGCGGTCACTTTTGATGCCTACCTTTCAATCGAACGAAGTTTCGAAATACAAGGCGCATCAGTGTGTGGCAGCGCAAAAATGTTCTCTTGCCGAACGGAAGTTTAAGTAATCCCGCTTTGTTATGTTTGTTGGGAAACTGCAGGTTTTATAGTTCGTTTATAGAACATTGACGTGACTGGATTGGGCAGGGTCATGAAGCAGCGCAATGCGGCGCGCTGATGATGGCGTGGACGGCGTCAAGCAGGCCTTGGCAAGCTCGCCTTCTTCATTCGCCGGTGGGCGCGGGGCCCTTCAATTCCACGGTGTTTCCTTCGGGATCGTCAAGATAGATGGAGGGGCCGTCACCGCGCGCGCCAAAGCGCGTTTCCGTGGGCCCGGCCACGACACCGGAAGCAGCCAGCTGGCGCCGGATTTCCACTTCATCGAAGGGCTCGATCCAGAGGCAGAAATGGTCGAGGTTACGGCCTTCCTTGCCGGGCGCTGCGCCGCCTTTGAGTCCGAGCTTGCCATCGACCGGGACCAGGTCGATCAGCGCGCTGCCGGCCCGCAGCTGTATCAGCCCGAGGTCATCCCGCTTTTTTTCCATGGTACATCCCAGCGTGCCGCAATAGAAGCGCAGCATGGCCTCGGTATCGGTGACGCGCAGGACAATGTGGTCCAGTCCCTGGATCGGAATCATGCCTTGTGTTCTCGCTCGTTATTGCGCTGGAATGTCGTGCGGCGCGTGCGGGCGCCGCACGATCATCGAGCTATGTCGTTTATTCATACAGCCGCGTTTCGCCTAGGCCCAGCACCCGGTCAACGTTGTAGTTGATCAGGTTCCACACGCCGAGTTCGAGCCGCGCCATCCGGCCCGGTTCGTAGCGCGGCGAGGTGCAGGCGTCATGCAAGGATTCCATCACGGATGCATCTTCATTGACGACCGCCAGTGTGAATTCATTATAGTGCGCCAGCTTTTCGCGGAAATCCGCTTGCTGCTGCCATTCTTCCGGGAACAACTGGAAGCAGGTAATACGCACCCGGCCCACGCCCAGCGGTTCCATGATGAATGGATGGACATTGTCGCAGCGTGCGAACAGATGCATCCATGGTGCGACGTGGGCCGACACGGCAAAGGTTTCATCCATGCCCTCGTGATCCTTGACCCCCGGCATGATGCCGAACAGGGTCTTGCCCTCCCGGTTCATCGGCTTGGCCGGGTAATAGGCGGTAAATGCGAGCGCGCCGCTGCGCACGCCCTTGAAGCGCTCGACGCCCATGGTCGGGCCGATCGTCTTGCGATGCAGGATCCGGCTGTGATAATTGTCCATCAGGTTCTCGACCGGGAATTTCCAGTTGCAGTTCACCTCCACCACCAGCTTGTCGGCCAGCTTGAGCTGGCCCTGGTTCAGGAAGCCGAATTCCTTCTCGTAGGGAGCGATGTGATCCTTGAACGCAATCGGATCGACGGCGAAACTGACGAACACCCAGCCCTGCCAGGTTCCCAGGTGGATCGGCTTCAGGCGGCATGATGACTTGTCGAAGCCGTCTGCCTGGTCCATGTAGGGCGCGCCAATCAGCTTGCCATCTAGGTCATACAACCAGCCGTGATACGGGCATTCGAATTCATGGGCATTGCCGTTACCCTGCGCTACGGCCACGCCGCGATGCGCGCAGCGGTTGGCGAAGGCCTGCAGTTGCCGCTGCTGGTTGCGCGTGACGACGATTGGCTCGTCGAGTATCCGGTAGGTGCGGAAATCACCGACCTCGGGAAACTCTTCCTCGCGCGCGATGGGCAGCCAGTCGCGCATGAAGATCAGCTCTTTTTCCAGCTCGTAGATTTCCTGCGAAGCATAGAAGTAGCCGGGAACATGGCTGGCTTCATTGAGTGAACGCCGCAACAGCGCCACTTTTTCATCAAGCTGGGCCTGGCGCTGGAATTGCATCACGTGCTGGGTGTCGCGCGGAGAAGTCATTATTGCCTCATGTATGCACAAATTGATATTTCTGGCTAAATTTTGGCGATATTAGCATTCGAAACGACAATATGCATACATGTACTAAGCAAGCCAGGCTTGTTGCAGCATGCCGAAGCCGATCGAATCGCGCTGCTGCCGGAATCGTTTTTCGACCAGTTCACGCGAAAAATAGATGTGCTCTTCCATCAGCGCCTGGGCGCGATGCGCCTGCCGCCGGATGATGGCTTCGACGATGGCGTGGTGGTCGCGGTGCGCTTGTCTTGCCAGGTCGTAGTTTTCCAGCCCGAGTTTGTACCAGTGCACATGACGGGCACTGGCCAGCGGCACCCGCTGGCTCTGCATGACGAAGTTGCACAGCATCTGGTTGCCGGTCGCCGTAGTGAGCAGCGTATGCAGCATGTTGTTCATTTCCAGCCACGGGGTCTGGTGTTCTTCGTCGAATACGCCGACCTCCAGCAAACGGTCGCCCCCCACCAGGCAGTCGTTCAGCCGGTCGGCCGTGTCCTGTGGCAAGCCGCTTTCCGCCAGCATGCGGCAAGCAGCGGCTTCCAGCACCCCGCGCACGTCATAGGCTTCCAGGATTTCATCCAGCGTAAAGGTGCGCACCTTGTAGCCGCGCTTGGGGCCGGGCTCCAGCAGTCCTTCCTGTGCCAGCAAGGCGAGCGCCTCGCGCACGGGCGTGCGCGACACCCCGAGCCGGTCGGCCAGGGGTATTTCCATCAAATGCAGGCCGGAGGGCAATTCGCCGTCTATGATCAGGTCGCGGATCTTGGTGGCGACCGATTCCTGCTTGGACGACACGCCTGCGCGGGAATTTGCCAGTGGCGGCTGCTCAGCTTCCGGTGCTGTGGGTTTTGCGCTTGAGTTTTCCATATCTTCCATATGTATCCATGATACGTAAATCTTCGCGCCATGCGCAGCACATTCAGTTAAAAACGATTAACATGGATACATGTAACGGTAAAAATGAGGATAGCACAGGCCATGGACGGTACCGGGACGGACATCTACGCGCGCCAGAATTTTGGCGGAGTGATCGGCATGGGGCAATCTCCCGCTCTCCTGATTGTCGATTTCACCAAAGGCTTTGCCGACCCTGATGTATTTGGCGGCGGCAATATCGCGGCTGCCGTTGCCGCCACCGTCCCGGTGCTGGCGCGCGCCAGGCGAGCACGCATGCCGGTCATCCACACCAAGATCATTTACGCCGAAGACGGTTCGGACGCCGGCATTCATTGCCTGAAGTCGCGCCGCCTGAAGTTGCTGACCCGATCCAATCCCTTGTCCGATTTCGTACCCGAGCTCATGCCCCTGGCGGGCGAACTGGTGATTGAAAAACGGCTGCCGTCTGCCTTTTTCGAAAGCGGGCTGGCCGGGATACTGCATGCCAGGCGCATCGATACGCTGCTGATTGCCGGTTGCACCACCAGCGGCTGCGTGCGCGCCAGCACGCTGGACGCGATGTGCCACGGCTTTCGTCCGATCGTGCTGACCGATTGTGTCGGCGACCGCGCGCTCGGGCCGCACGAGGCCAATCTGTTTGACCTCGGCCAAAAATATGCGGACCTGATGAGCAGCCATGACGCCATGGCGCAGGCTGAACAAATCATGCAGGTGGTGGCCTGATGGCGATCAGCGACGAAGCGCATGCGCGGGACTGGCGGCACGTACTGGGGCTGTCAAAACTGCAGGCCGGTGAAAACGTGGTGGTGCTGACTGGCGAGTCGAGCAACAAGACCAACCTGGAAAACAGCATGCGTGCGGCGCTTGCCATGGGGGCGCAAACCTGCCGGCTCGACATACCGCCGATCTTCCCGCAGGGGCCGCATGGCGCCGACCGCAGCGCCAATGTCGGCATCACGCCGATTTCCGGCAATCGCAATGCGATCGAACTGCTCAAGCGCGCCGACCTGGTGATCGACCTGATGGGCCTGTTGCATTCGCCCGAGCAGCTCGAAGTGCTGGGCGCCGGCACCCGCATGCTGATGGTGCTGGAGCCGCCCGAGATACTGGCGCGCAATCTGCCCGAGCAGGATGACAAGCGGCGCGTGATGGCTGCCGACCACGCACTGCGCGCTGCCCGGCAGATGCGGGTGCGCTCAGCCGCCGGCACCGACCTGACCATGTCGCTGGGCCAGTTTGGCACCTTGCCGGAATATGGGTTTGCCGACGAGCCAGGGCACTGGGATCATTGGCCGAGCGGCTTCACGTCGATCTGGCCGCAAGAGGGCAGCGGCGAAGGGGTGCTGGTACTGGATCGTGGCGACATGCTGTTCCCGTTCAAGATGTATGTGCAGGAGCCGGTCCGGATGGAAATCCGCGCCGGACTGATCTGCCGTATCGACGGCGGCTTCGAAGCGGCCTTCCTCAATCGTTACATGGACGCTTATGACGATCCGCGCGCGTATGCGATTTCCCATGTCGGCTACGGGCTGCAGCCGAAGGCGCGCTGGACCGCGCAGGCGCTGATGGACAAGTCGGCTTCGCTGGGCATGGAAGCGCGTTCGTACTACGGCAATTTCCTGTTTTCCACCGGGCCCAATGCCGAGGCGGGCGGCAGCAATGACTGCCGCTGCCACATCGACATGCCGATGGCCAACTGCAGCGTCTACCTCGATGGCGAACCGATGGTGATCGATGGCCGGGTGGTGGCGCCGGAGCAGAAGGTCGGGGAGTAATCCATGCCTGAAGATCCAACGATGCCAACCATGCCAACGACGACTCCGACAACGGATGCGCCCAGCTACATCGGCCGCCCGATCCGCCGCCGCGAGGACCAGCGCTTCCTGACGGGGCGCGGCAAGTTCGTCGATGACATCCAGCTGCCCGGCATGCTGCACGCGGTATTCCTGCGCAGCCCGCATGCCAGGGCGCTGATCCGCCGGATCGATACCAGCGCGGCAGAGGCGGCGCCGGGCGTGGTCGCGGTCTGGACCGGCCAGCACTGGCATGCAGACGGACGCGGCGACATGCCCACCATTGCGCCGGTCGCCTTCCATGACGGACGCCCCATGAACGAAGTGTCGCGGCCCGTGTTCGCGCTGGAGCAGGTGCAACATGTCGGCGACACCGTGGCGATGGTGGTGGCGCAGACACGGGCCCAGGCCATCGATGCGATGGACCTGGTGCTGGTGGACTACGAAAGCCTGCCCAGTGTCGTCGATACCGCACACTGCCTGGATGCGGACGCCGCCATCGTGCATGAACAATTCGGCAGCAACCTGATGTTCGAGCACACCATCGGCGAGCCCGACAAGGTGGCGCAGATTTTCAAGAGCGCAGCGCACATCGTCGAGCTCGACGTGGTCGCCAACCGGATCACCGCCAATGCGATGGAGCCGCGCGTCTACCTGGGCGTCTATGACGACTGGAAGGGCGACTACATCCTGTATTCCAGCACCCAGATTCCGCACCTGATCCGCAAGTGGCTGGCCGAGAGTTCGCTGCGGGAACCGGAGAACCGGATCCAGGTGATCGCACCGGATGTCGGCGGCGGATTCGGTCCGCGCAATACGCATTACGGCGAGGAAGCGGCGGTATTGTGGGCCGCGCGGCGATTGGGCCGCCCGGTGAAATTTCTCGCCAGCCGTTCGGATTCGCTGATGACCGACGCCCACGGGCGCGACCATGTCACGCACTGCCGCATGGCCTTGACGCGCGAGGGCAAGATACTCGGCATCGAGGCAGACACCATCGCCAATCTCGGCGCCTACATGACGGCGTTCGGCCCCAGCATTCCCGCGCATTACTATCCGCGCGTGATGTCGGGCCTGTACACGGTGCCGGCGGTGAGCGTGCGCATACGCGGCGTCTATACCAATACCGTGCCGGTGGAAGCCTATCGCGGCGCTGGCCGGCCGGAAGGCGTGTATGTACTGGAGCGGCTGCTCGAAAATGCAGCGCGCGAGCTGGGCATTGATGTAGTCGAGATCCGGCGCCGCAACCTGATCCCGGTGTCGGCGTTTCCGTACACCACCTGCTTTGGCTTTGCCTATGATTCCGGCAATCCGGCCGGGCTGCTGGACAAGCTGCTCGGCCTGGTGGACTACCCGGCGTTGCGCGCGCAACAGCAGGCCATGCGCCGGGCAGGAAAATTCCTCGGCATAGGACTGGCCGGCTTTGTCGACTGTTGCGGTGCGCCCAGCCGCGTTGCCGGCAAGATCGGGCGCCGTATTGGCGGCTATGAAGCCCTGCACCTGCGCATCCATCCCTCCGGCACGGTCACCTTGTTCTGCGGCACCCACTCGCATGGGCAGGGGCATGAAACCTCGTTTTGCCAGATCGTTGCCGAACAATTGCAGGTGCCGCTGGCCGATGTGCGCCTGATCGAGGGCGACACCACGCCGATACCGGCCGGACTCGGCACCTGGGGTTCGCGTTCGATGTTCCTGATGGGGCCGGCGATCACCCGTGCCACCGACCGGATCATCGCCCGTGCAAAGCGGTTTTGCGCGCACGCGATGCGCTGCGAAGCCGCACAGGTCGAATTCCGCAATCGGGCATTCCATGCACCGGACGGCAGCAGCATCCCCTTTGACGAGATGGTCGCGCTTGCCTACAAGGGACATGACTATCCGGCTGACCTTGAGCTCGGACTTGAAGAGGTAGTGTTCTTCGATCCGCCCGACCGCAATTTTCCGTCGGGCATCCAGCTGGCCGTGGTCGAGGTCGATATCCAGACCGGTGTGGTCAAGGTCTGCGATTTTGCTGCCGTCGACGATTGCGGCCGGGTGATCAACCCGACCATCGTCGAAGGACAGTTGCATGGCGGTGTGGCGCAGGGTATCGGCCAGGCCTTGTTCGAGGAATGCAGTTACGACGCCCGCTCCGGCCAGTTGCTGTCGGGGTCGTTCATGGATTACACGATGCCGCGCGCCGACGACATACCGTCCATCCGTTTTGCGCACCAGGAAACCCTCAACCCGAGCAATGCGCTCGGGGTAAAGGGTTCCGGCGAAAGCGGGGCGATTGCGGCGCCGGCCGCAGTCGCCAACGCCGTCATCGACGCGCTATGGGAATTCGGCATACGCGAAATCCCCATGCCCATCACCCGCAACAAGGTCTGGCGCGCGCTGCACAATGCGCTCGCTTATGACAGCTTGCCGGACCAGGCAAGCCCGGCCACCGGCTCCAGCAGGAAACCAGCAGGAATCGCACATGACTGACACGGTAAAAGTTGCAATGATCGTCAATGGCCAATCGCATGAACGGGACGTGGAGCCGCGGATGTTCCTGGCCCAGTTCCTGCGCGAGGAACTCAAGCTGACCGGCACCCATGTCGGCTGCGACACTTGCCAGTGCGGCTGCTGCACGGTGCATGTCAACGGCGACGCCGTGAAGTCTTGCACGATGCTGGCCGTGCAGGCGCACCAGGCGCGCGTGACCACGATCGAAGGATTGGCCGGCGCCGACGGCAAGCTGCATCCGATGCAGGAAGCCTTCAGCCGCTGCCATGCGCTGCAATGCGGCTACTGCACGCCGGGCTTCGTGATGAGTGCGGTCGAGCTGGTGGAAAAATACGGCAAGCTCGATGAGGAGTCGATCCGTCATCTGGTGGAAGGCAATATGTGCCGCTGTACCGGCTATCACAATATCGTCATGGCGATTCGTTCCGTGGCCGATGGCGTCAATGCGAGCAGGACCGAGGAGGCCGGGTCGTGAACCTGTTCAAGTACCTGCGGCCGGCGTCGGTGCAGGACGCCGCGCAGCTGCTCAGGGAGCAGCCGGAAGCGCGCTTCCTGGCTGGCGGCATGAGCTTGTTGTCGGCCATGAAATTGCGGCTTGCCGCGCCGTCACACCTGGTCGACCTGGCTGCGATCGACGGCCTGTCGGGCATCGCCCTCGACCAGGACGAACTGGTGATCGGTGCGATGACAAGGCATGCCGATGTGGCGGGTTCGGCGCAGGTAAGGCAACTGATACCGGCGCTGGCCCACCTGGCCGGCGGTATCGGCGACCGGCAAGTGCGCAATCGCGGCACCATCGGCGGTTCGGTGGCCAATGCCGATCCGGCCGCCTGCTATCCGGCAGCAGTGCTGGGGCTGGACGCGACCGTGGTAACGAACAAGCGCCGCATCGCCGCCGACGATTTTTTCCGTGGACTGTTCGAGACCGCGCTGGAACCCGACGAGTTGATTACAGCGGTGCGCTTTCCGATTCCAAAAGCGGCGGCCTACGTCAAGTTCCATCAACCGGCGTCGCGTTTTGCGCTGGTGGGCGTGATGGCCGTGATCGACCGCAAGGGCGCGCCACGTGTGGCCGTCACCGGCGCCCGCGCCTGCGTCTATCGGGTCGGCGAATTCGAGGCGCTGTTGCGCAGCGGACTTTCGTCGCCGGCAGTGCTGGCGATCCGCTTGCCGGAAGACGACATGAACAATGACCTGCATGCCGATGCCGGGTATCGGGCGCATCTGGTGTCGGTGATTGCCGCAAGGGCGATAGCGGGTCTGGGGCCGCCAGCCTGAAGCTGCCAAGCCGGTATCGGCTAAGAATGTTCCTGCTGCGCCATGTACAGGCGGTGGACTGTAATCTTGCGCACTTCGGCCTTGCTTGCTTCGATATGCGTCCTCAGCAGCATGGCGGCCTGGTCGCCGCGCCGGCGCAGGATGGCGCGCAGGATTTCCGCATGTTCCTCGTAGGTTTGCTCAATCCGCGCCGGCTGGGTAAAGTCAAGCCGCCGGATCACGCGTATGCGCTCGGTCAGTTCGCGATGCACCCGCGCCATTTCCGGATTGCCGGCCGCCTCCACCAACGCAATATGGAAAGCTTCATCCATCTCGGCCACCTTGCGGCCATCGGCCATGCGCTTCTCCCTGGGCACCAGCCAGAATGTCTTCAGTTCCTGCAAGGGGTCGGGATTGCCGGCAGAGGCCGGGTCGATACTGTCGCACAGCCGCCGTACCGCCGTGGTTTCCAGCACCATGCGCAAATCATACAGATGCTCGAACTGGGCGAAGTCGAACGGTCGTACTGACCAGCCGCTGCGGAAATGTACGGCCAGGTAGCCTTCGCGCTGCAGACGGAAAAGCGCATCCCGTACCGGGGTGCGCGACATGCCCAGGCGTGCCGCGATTTCAGACTCGGAGAAACGGTCGCCCGGCACCAGGCGGAAGTCGAAAATATCTTCCTTGAGCCGTGCATAGGCGGTGTCGGCCAGCGTGACAGGTGCTTCATGCACTTCGGACTGGGCCTTTTCGGGAGCATGGGCTGCAATGCGCATCAGGCTTCCTTGGGGACATCGATTGCACTGACATGGGCGGCGACGATGCGCCAGCCTTCGGCCAACCTGACCCAGGTTTGCGACTGCCGCCCGATCTTGTCATTGCCGGCGCGAATGAATTCGATATTGGCGGTGGCCATGTCATCGCCGAACGTGGTGATGCTGCTGCGCGTCACGGTGCGCGCCAGGCCGGCAGCGGGACGCGCGGCGCGAAAGGCCTGTATCTCTGCGTAGCCGTACAGGTTTTCGCCGCCGCCGTAACGCAACACGTGCGGTGAGCGCCAGAACAACTCGTCCAGCACGGCGACATCGTTGGAAGTCAGCGCCGCTTCATAGCGGGCGAACACGGCCTCGACTTCGGCCAGTACCTGCGCTTGGTTTATTTTCATTGGATCATTATCGGCAAAATTCAGGCATCGTGCGCGCCAATCCTGAACTGCGCGATTTGCTGCTGCTCAAGCTGGCGTGCGGCGCGCAGGCACAGGTCCTCGCGCCAGGGTGCGGCAATCAGTTGCACGCCAATCGGCATGCCGGCGCCGGCCGGCCAGACCGGCACGGTGCAGACCGGCAAGCCAATGCAGGAAATCGGCTGGCTCAGGATGCCCATGCTGGCGCGCGCGGGCATGGGCTTGCCATCGAGTTCAAATTCCTCGGTGCCGATCTCGGGCGCTGCCAGCGGCGTGGCCGGCGCCAGCAACAGGTCGAACTGGTCGAACAGGCGCAACGCCTCCTGCTTTGCCTGTTGCCGTACCCGTTGCGCCTGGACCACCCAGTTGGCCGGTATCAGGCTGCCGGCGACCAGCCGGTCACGCGACAGCGGTTCATACAGGTCGTACGAATGGCGCAGGCGATCGCGGTGCAGCGCGCCGGCTTCAGCGCCGGTAATCACAAACGCCGCCGAGCGTGCCGCTTCCGCCATCGGGAAATCAACGTCATGCGAGGCCTGCAGTGCTTGCGCGCAGCGGGCCACCGCCTCACGCGCCTGCTGGTCGGCCCAGCGATGGAACCAGCCACCCAGTATCGCCACCCGCAGCGGCCGGGTCGAACCGATATGCAGAAAGGTAGGTTCGACCGCGCGCTGTGCGCAGGCATGATCGGCCGCATCCGGTCCCTGCAACACGTCATAGGCAGCAGCCAGGTCGGTGACGTTGGCGGCGAACGGGCCCAGGTGATCGAGACTGCTGACAAACGGAAATGATCCGGTGCGCGGCAGCCTGCCATAGGTCGGCTTGAGCCCGAACACGCCACACAGCGAGGACGGCACCCGGATCGAGCCGTTGGTGTCGGAACCCAGTGTCAGCGGCACCAGGGCGGCGGCCACAGCGGCGCCCGAGCCGCCGGACGAGCCGCCGGCGATACGGCGCAGGTCGTGTGGATTGCGGGTCGGCCCATAGTGGGTATTTTCAGTGGTGAAGCCGTAGGCATGTTCGTCCATGTTGAGCATGCCGACCAGGATCGCGCCGGCTTGCTGCATGCGCGTCACCAGTGCGGCGTCGGCACTGGCTGGCGCATTGCCGGCGTTCACCCTGCCGCCGGACAGCGTGACCTCGCCTTGCACATCGAACAGGTTTTTTACCGCATACGGTACGCCCGCCAGGGGCGGCAGCGTTGCGCCGGCAGCACGCAGCGCATCGATTGCGGCTGCTTCGCGCTGTGCACGCGCCATGGTCAGAGCGGTGAAGCTGTTCAGGGCCGGGTCGATCGCCTTGATGCGCGCCACCGTCTCGTCCAGTATCTGCACTGCGCTGCGCGCACCGCTGGCGAGCGCAGCCTGGATTTGCAGGACGGTGCTCATGGCCGGTACACCGGGGCCGGTTCCGCGTCGGGCGGCAGCGGCACCGACAGTACAGCCTCTGCGATCGTCGCGATGCGGCTGAACTGCAAGGCAATTTCGGCGATGTGCTGCTCATCGAAGGCATAGCCCTGCAGCGCCAGCGCGGCCCGCACGTAGTGCTCCATGGTGGTCTCGCTCATGTCAGCGCCGCACCTCGCGCTGGAAGATTTCCAGGCTCTTCTTTTTCAGGTCGATGAAGCTGGGCGTGGAAAGGGTCTCGACCGTGCGTGGACGGGCGTCGCCGTAGTGCAGGATTTCGGCAATCCGTGTCGGACGCTTGGTCAGCAGCAGCACCTGGTCGGCCAGGTAGACCGCTTCTTCCAGGTCGTGCGATACCAGCATCATCGTGGTGCCGGTTTGCATGAACACCTCTTGCAGCTTTTCGCGGATGAATAGTGTCATCTCGAAATCCAGCGCCGAGAAGGGTTCGTCCAGGAAAAGGACTTCCGGCCGCGGCGCCAGCGCGCGCATGATCGACGCGGTTTGCTGTTGGCCGCCAGACAGTTCATACGGATAGCGCTTCAAGTCGAACTTGACGTCGAACGAGGCCACCAGTTCTTCCATGCGGCGGTTGATTTCCAGGTTCGACTTGCCTTCCAGTTTCAACGGATACGCAATATTGTCGATCGTGCGCAGCCACGGGAACAGCGCTTCGCGATAGTTCTGGAATACATAACCGATGCGGGTCTCTTTCAGCGATTTGCCGTCAAACAGGATCTCGCCGGAATCTATCGGGATCAGGCCGGCGATCATGTTGATCAGCGTCGATTTGCCGCAGCCGTTGGGGCCGAAAATCGACACGATCTTGTTCTTCGGTATGTCGAGGTTGAAGTTCTCGTACAGCGGCCAGCCGGCGAAATACTTGGTCAGGCCGCGGATCGTGATGTGGGTGCCAGCAGGGCCGGGTTCGAATTCCGGCCTGGGGGCGTCGATTTCAAGCAGTGCATCGACAGGTCGCATGTTTATCTCCCGCTCCAGTGGACAATCCGGCGTTCCATCAAGAGGAACAGTACGTTGAGTGCATAGCCCATTGCGCCAGCAGCCAGGATGGCGGCATACATGCTCTTGACGTTGAGCACTTGCTGCGCGTCGATGATGCGATGGCCAAGGCCGTTTTCGGAGCCGATGAACATCTCGGCCACGATCACGATCACCAGCGCCATCGACACCGCCGAGCGCAGGCCGACGAAGGTCGGCTGCAGGCTTTCCCACAGCAGCACATCCTTGAAGATTTGCCAGCGGTTCGCGCCCATCACCCGGGCCGCCATCAGCCGCTGCTTGCGTGCATTCATCACGCCATAGGCGCTATTGAAAAGCACGATCAGCAGCGCGCCAAACGCGGCAATTGCCACCTTGTTGATGTCCGACACGCCAAAGATCAGCAGGAACAGCGGGATCAGCGCGGAAGACGGCGTGGAGCGGAAAAAGTCGATCAGGAACTCGACGCTGCGGTAAGCCCGCTCGTTGCTGCCCAATAGCACCCCGAGCGGCACGCCGACAATGGCGGCAATGCCGAATGCCTGCAATGTGCGCGACACGGTCACGAAAAAGTCGCCCAGCAGCGCACCGCCGGCCAAACCGCTGATCAGCGCGGCGATGGTGTCGGATGGCGCCGGCAGCAGGATCGCCTTGATCCAGCCAAAGCGCACCACCAGGTCCCAGATGATGAACAATCCGAGCGGACCGATGAAGGGCAGCAGCGCACCCGGTGAAATCCTGCGCGCTGCCGGGGCTGGTATGGCGTCGCTCCACGCCGCTACGCTTGCTTGCTTGTTGGCCATGGGTCAGCCTTTGTACAGCAGCGTGTCGACTATCACACGGCGGGTGAAGATGCCGCGGTCGGAGAACAAGTCATAGAAGCGCTGGAAATAAGCGGCATCGCTGGGCTTGAACTCGTTGTAGAACAGATAGTCCGACATCGGCACTTCTGCCGTCAGCGCACCTTCAATCGCGGTATAGCCTTTCAGGTGGGGACGGGCCTCGTTGGGCTTGGTCTTGACCAGCTCGACGCCCCGCTTGTAGGCGGCAATATATTTGCTGGTGAGATCGGGGTATTTCTTGATGAACTCCGACGTCAGGCTGGCCGCACCGCCATGCCAGGGAGCCATCGGATCGCCGAGGATGTATTTCGCCACCACACCGACTTCCAGCGTGCGGGTCAGGCCATTGAGACGACCAATGGTGCCGGTCGGCTCAAGCGTGTAGCAGGCGTCGACCTGTCCGGCCGCCAGCGCGGCGATATGCTGGCCGATCGGCAGTTCGATGACGGTAATGCCCGTGGCGCCGGCTTTTTCCAGGATGGTCTTGGCGATGGTGACGTTCTGTATGCCGGGGCCGGAGGCAACCCGTTTGCCCTTGAGTTCGGCCAGCACCTTGATCGGACTGTCCTTGGCGACGACGAATTCGTCGAGCACATACTTGGCATTGGTCGGATTGGTGCAGATGATCTTGAACAGCCCCGGCTGGGCGATCTCGCCAATCGCCAGCGCTGCCGACGCCGTGCCGTTGGAACTGCCATCGGCGCGTCCGGACAGCATGGCTTCCATGACCTGCTGCGCACTGGCGAACTTGAGGGCTTCTACATTGAGCCCGGCTTCCTTGAAGTAACCCTTGTCGATCGCCGCAAAAAACGGCAGGCCGGAGGCCACCGGCCAAAAGCCGATGCGAATTTTCGGGCCCGCTTGTGCCAGCGCAGGCGCGCCGATGACCGCCAGCGTCGAGCCGGCCACAGCAGCGCCCAGCAATTGACGGCGACGCCGTGAAACCAGCTTGTTTGCAATGTTCGTGGCTGCGGATGGATCGATTTTATTCATGGAGTTCTCCTGTCAGGGAAGGGATGCAGCGTTGGAAGAGTGAGCAGCGGGAGCAGGAAGGGCACGCGCGGCGAGCCAGGCACGCCAGCCGCCGAATTCGGTGATGTCGCGGGCATCGTGCAAGGCATGGCTTTCGCACAGGAAGCCTTGTACAAGCGAACCGTCGTCGAGTTCTATGCTGCCGATGCCCAGCGGCGCAGGTATCAGTGCGACGAAGGATCCATAGGCAGCCAAGGGCATTTGCCATATCTCAACGTCGATTGCCGCGCCCGGCGCAACGCGCAGCAGGCCGGGCTTGGGCGGGGACGTGTTGGCCAGTTCATATAGCCGATAGCAGGCTGCGGTCTGCGTGCTTGCCAGCAGGTGCGCGCCGCGTTCCAGCAATTGCCAGTTCAGCGGCATGCCCGACAAATGCGCACCGACCACGGCAACCCGGATGGTGCCGCCGGCGAGCGCGGTAAAGTCGCGAGCCGGGGGCACAGGGTCTTGCGATACGCCCAGGCGCAGGCCGGTGGCGGCATGGTAGCGGGCCGCCAGTTCGGCCAGGCGCAGCTCGCTGCCGGCAGGGCCGATCAGCGTGATGCCGAATGGCAGGCCATCAGCGCGGATTGAAGATGGTACGGCGATGGCGGCCAGGTCGAGCAGGTTCACGCTGTTGGTGTACAGGCCCAGGTTGCGGTTGCGCGCAATCGGCTCTTCGGCGATTTCCTGCAGCGTATAAATGGTCGGCGCAGTCGGCACGACCAGCACGTCGATATCCTGCATGGCTGCCATGGCTTGCTGGCGCCACGCCGCCATGTCTTGCATGGCGTCGAACAGTTGGGCGGCGTCGTACTGCCGGCCCTTGTCGATGATGCTGCGCACCACCGGATCGACGGTGTCGGCATGGGCGTCGAAATACGGGCGGATTGCCGCATAACGTTCGGCCACCCAGGCATCCTCGTACAGCGCAGTGGCGGCATCTGCCAGCGGCGCATAGTCGATTGGCAGCATCTCGCCGCCGAGTTCGCGCAGTCGTGCGCAGGCCTGGGCAAACGCTGCCTCGGCTTGTTGGTCGCCGAAAAATTGCAGGTGGGCCTCATCCGGAATGCCGAAACGAAAACGGGCGGGGAAAGCGCGGCCGTCCAGGCTCAGCGCGCGCGACCATGGGTCCCGGCTGTCGACGCCTGCCACGCACAGCAACACTTCCACGGCTTCGGCAACCGAGCGCGTGAAAATGGATGGGCAGTCGATGTGCGCGCAGGCCGGAAGTATGCCAGCGGTGGACAGCAAGCCGCGCGAAGGCTTCAGGCCGACGATGTTATTGAGGCCGGCAGGCACCCGTCCCGAGCCTGCCGTGTCGGTTCCCAGCGAAAAGTCGACCAGGCCCAGCGCCACCGACACCGCAGAGCCGGAACTTGAACCGCCACTGATGTAGGCCGGGTTGAACGCATTCGGGACCGCGCCATACGGCGAGCGGGTGCCCACCAGTCCGCAAGCGAACTGGTCGAGATTGGTCTTGCCGACCAGGCTCGCACCGGCGTGCAGCAGTTTCTGCACCACGGTCGCCGATTGTTCTGGCCGCCAGGCAAAATCCGGACAGCCGGCGGTGGTCGGATAGCCGGCGACATCGATGTTGTCCTTGACGGCAAACAGCTTGCCTGCGAGCGGCCGCGGCTGGCTGGCATCGGTGTCGCCCGCCACCACCGGGCCGCGACTGATCCAGATGGCGGGGGCGGCGTTGGCCGCCGCTTGTTCAAAGCGCGCAAGGCGCAGGGCGAGCGGTTCGCGGGTGTCTGGTCGAGGCATGGTTTGTTTGGCTTTGGTTGGTGCACCAGCTTGTATACTAGTTTGAGTACAAGCAGGAGCCGTGCCAGCCGGCAATGCAGGGCGAGCAGTGCGCAATCGAGCTGCGGCGCTCGCCGCAAGTGGTGTGGCGCAGCCCAGGAATGGGCAATGCCGGGCCAATCGGGTGCGATCCCATCTATACTGGTGCGTGTGCGATCAGGAGAGCCGCGCTTAAGCGGCCCATCGTGCAATCAGAAGGAGCTGATCATTTTCCCCCGCCCTATCCTCGCGGCCGGCGCGAGCCTGCCTGACTCCCCCTATGCCGTGTTCCGGCTGCTGATCGCGCTGGCCCTGATGTCGCTGGGATCCAGCGCCATGTATGTGATCCCGGTCTTCCTGCCCGTGATCCAGGCCGATTTCGGTATCCTGCGTGCGGACGCATCGCTGCCCTACACATGGATGATGGTGGGCTTCGGTGTCGGCGGCATCCTCATGGGGCGGGTCGCCGACCGCTTCGGCGTGATGGTTCCGCTGCTGATCGGGGCGGTCGGCCTGGGCATCGGCTATGCGCTGGCGTCGCAGGCGCAGAATATTTCCCAGTTCGTGCTGATCCACGGACTTCTGATTGGCATGCTCGGCGCCGCCACCACCTTTTCGCCGCTGATCGCCGATATTTCACTCTGGTTCGTCAAGCGACGCGGGATTGCGGTCGCGGTGGTTGCCAGCGGCAATTACCTCGGAGGCGTGATCTGGCCGCCGATCGTCCAGCATTTCGTGGATGCCAACGGCTGGCGCCAGACTTACCTCGGTCTTGGCATCTTCATGGGAGTGGTGATGTTTGCGCTGGCATTGTTGATGCGCCGGCCACCACCATTGTCGGCGGCCACGCCGGGCGCGGGTATTGGCGCTGACGGCGCGCTGCCCTTCGGCATGTCGCCAAACCGGGCCACGCTATTGTTATGCTTGGCCGGGCTCGGCTGCTGTGTGGCGATGTCGATGCCGCAAGTGCATATCGTGGCCTATTGCGGCGACCTCGGTTATGGCGCAGCGCGTGGCGCCGAAATGCTGTCGCTGATGCTG
>NZ_JAUSNH010000084.1 GCF_030645335.1 Lacisediminimonas sp.
CGGATTGGGTTCGCGCCTGAAGAACAATAGCGAGGTGCCGTCCAGTTATTACTTCAACCTGGCGACCTGGCACACCATCAACCTGGCTTACACCCCGCGGGTGGAGCGCGAGTTGAAGGATCTTTATCGCGATGTGGTCGAGCGCGACAAGTTCGACATGCTGCTGAACCTGATCCGGGATCGGGCCGGTCACTGGCTGGCGTTGCGCATGGAAGCTGGGAAAATCGCCCTTTCGGACGCGCAGCAAACCACGCTGGATTTGCCAAAACTCAGGCCTGCCCAAATGCTGGTCCTGCAACGAGACCAGTTTAATGACGCCATCGGCGGCCTGACCGCCAGCGTGGAAAATACCGTGCGCGAGCTGTTGCGGGCTTCGGGGGTGCGCCCGGAACAGGTGCAAACCGTGTTCTTTACCGGCGGCGCCAGCGGTGTTCCCCTGCTGCGCGCCCGGATTGCGGCGGTGGTGCCGGATGCGCGCAAGGTGGAAGGTGACTTGTTCGGCAGCGTCGGCGCCGGACTGGCGCTGGATGCGTCACGCATCTTCAAGTGAATTTATTACAATAGTTAAATCAATTGGTTAGCGTATTTATCTAATGTAATTTATGTCTTTCGTCTGTCTGCCTCAAGCCCCGCCCAGCATCAAGGCGCCATAGATGACAGCAGGTTGTATCTTGCTACTGCCCGCACTAAGTGCTTGAATGGCTGCACTGGCGCAATCACCGGCGCCCGTTCTTGACTCCCCCCGGAAAGCGTTGTTGCCGACACGGCCACCACGCTCATCCCCGAAGTACTGTGCTGTACCTTCTAAAGGAAACATCATGAAATTGAACATGGGCAGTCTGGATCGCGGCTTGCGCGTTGCCGCAGGCGCTGGCTTGTTGATCGCAACCGCAATGGGCGCAATCGGCCTGTGGGGCCTGGTTGGCCTGGTGCCGCTGCTGACAGGCCTGTCTGGTTATTGCCCCTTGTACAGCCTGGTTGGCATGAATACCTGCCCAATGAAAAAATGAAGACAAGTCAAGATCAATGGAGATCTGCATGAACCAGGAGAGCCCCGGCTATCGGTCCCTTACCCGATCGATCTCCAAATCCCTGGAAAGTATGCGCGCCGACCTGCCTGAAGTGATGCAGGCTTTCACTGATCTTGGGCGCGCCGCCTCCAAGGCTGGTGCGCTCGACCCCAAGACCAAGGAGTTGATCGCACTCGCGCTCGGCGTGGCGGCACGCTGTGATGGCTGCATTGGCTTCCATGTCAAGACGCTGGTCAAGCTTGGCGCAAGCAAGGCCGAGTTGCAGGAGATGCTGGCCATGGCCGTCTACATGGGTGGAGGACCGTCCTTGATGTATTCGGCCAATGCGCTGGCGGCATTCGACGAATTTTCACAGGCTTGACTGGCTAACGGCCCTGGCCGGGCGGGCGGTGCTCGCCCGTTCAGGCCCGCCGCTTTGCTCACTTCCCGATCAGCCCGGCTGGAACAGCTCCGGCGACAATGCCGATATCGCCTGGTAGTGGCTCAGGAAAACCTTGCCGCTCAGGTGGTGCAAGAACTCGGTTTTGCCCAGCCGGTCCATCACGGGTCCCTTCACTTCCGACAAGTGCAGCGCGATGCCTGCCGCCTGCAAGCGCTGCTGGATTGCTTCCAGGCTTTCCAGTGCGCTGGCATCGATCTCGTTGACCGCCGAGCATTGCAGTACGACGTGCTGCAGCCCGGGACGGGAAGCAACGGCGTTGTTGACCCAATCTTCCAGGTACCGGGCATTGGCAAAAAACATGTTGCCATCAATGCGCAAGCTGAGCACCGATTCGCCCACGACAACCGTGTGCCGCAATACATTGCGGAAGTGCTCGGTGCCGCGTACCAGCCCGACTTCGGCGATATGCGGCTTGCTGGTTCGGTACAGGTACAGTGCCAGAGAAATCCCCACACCGATGATGAGCCCGGCCTCCACCCCCAGCGCCAGCGTGCCGGCCAGGGTACCCGCCGCAGCGACGAAATCCGGCCGGGAATACGACCAGGTAAAGCGCAATACGCCGAAATCGACCAGCGACAAGACCGCAACGATGATGGTGGCCGCCAGGGTCGCCTGCGGCAAGTAGTACAGCGCCGGCGTCAGGAACAAGGATGCCAGCAACAGCCCGATCGCCGTAAATACGCCGGCAGCGGCAGTCTGCGCGCCGGCATCGAAGTTGACCACCGAGCGCGCGAATCCGCCGGTGACAGGGAAGCCGCCAGTGAGCGACGACGCAATATTGCTGGCGCCCAGGGCAACCAGTTCCTGGTCGGGTTCAATCCGCTGCCGCCGCTTGGCGGCCAGCGTTTGTCCGACCGATACCGACTCGACAAAGCCGACGATGCTGATCAACAAGGCGGGCAGCAGCAGTTGCTGCCAAAGCGCCGGATTCCAGCCTGGCAGGGTAAATGGCGGCAATCCTTGCGGCACCACACCGACGATTGCCACGCCCTGGGCATCGAGCTTGCCCAGCCAGACAGCAATCGAACTGGCCGCGATCGCAACGATCGGCCCGGCCTTTGCCAGTACGTCGGCCAGCCGCAATCCCAGCCCGAGCCGGACCAGCAAGGGCTTGAGCCCCTTGCGCACCCAGAACAGGAACAACAGGGACAATAGCCCAATGGTCAAGGTGAACAGGTTGCTTTGCGTCACACCCCTGACCAGCGCACCCAGCAGCTCGAACAGGCTGTGCCCCTGCGCCTTGATGCCCATGATGTACTTGAGCTGGCTGGCGGCAATGATCAGCCCGGACGCGGTAATGAAGCTGGCAATCACCGGATGGCTCAGGAAGTTCGCGAAAAATCCCAGCCGCAACAAACCCAGCGCCAGCAGCATCACGCCAGACAGGAAGGCCAGCAGGATTGCCGCCTCCCAGTATTGCGGTGATCCGACCTGGGCGAATTGCCCGATTGCCGACGCCGTCATCAGCGACACCACCGCCACCGGTCCGACCGCCAGCACACGGCTGCTGCCGAACACGGCGTAGGCGACCAACGGCGCAATGCTGGCGTAGATGCCGACTTCCGGCGGTAACCCGGCCAGCATGGCGTAGGCCAGGCTTTGCGGGATCAGCATGATGGTGACGATCACCGCCGCCAGCAAGTCACCCGTCAGCGCGCCCCGGTCATAGCGGGCGCCCCATTCCAGTATCGGCAATGACGGCAACCAGCGCCTGAATGCGGATTGCGAAGATTGCCTGCCGTTCATTTATCCGTCATTTCCGGCTGGGCCAGCCATTCCCGCCCTTTCAGCATCCCTTGCCAATACAGCGGCGGCAAGATCCGTTCCTTCAGCAGCCAGGCCAGGCGTGACGGACGGGTGCCGTCGATCAGCCATGTCGGGAAACTCGGCGCGAGCTTGCCGCCATACAAAAACTCGGCCAGCACGATTTTGCCGCGTTCCACGGTCAGCGGGCATGAGCCATAGCCGTCGTAGCGCGCCAGGGTGGCGGCGCCACCCAATGCGGCCAGCACGTTGTGCGCCACCACCGGCGCCTGCTTGCGGGCGGCGGCTGCGGTCTTGGCGTTGGGGGTGTTGGTGGCGTCACCCAGGCCATGCACATTGGCAAAAGTCTTGTGGCGCAGGGTCGCCGGATCGACATCGACCCAGCCGGCAGCGTCGGCCAGCGGGCTGACACGGATGAAATCGGGCGCCACCTGGGGCGGCACCACATGGATCATGTCGAACGACTGCTGGACCGATTCCTTGCTGCCATCGGCATTGGTGCGGGTAAAGGTGGCAATGCGTGCCGGACCGTCGATCGCAGTCAGGTTGTGGCTGAATTTGAGGTCGATGCCATAGCTTTTTACATACTCGTTCAGGGCCGGCACGTACTCCGGCACCCCGAACAGCACGGCGCCGGCGTTGTAGAACTCGATGTCAATCTTGTCCAGCACACCGCTGCGCCGCCAGTGATCGGCGGACAGATACATGGCTTTCTGCGGTGCGCCGGCACACTTGATCGGCATCGGCGGCTGGGTAAACAGCGCCCTGCCCCCCTTCAGTTTCTGGACCAGCTCCCAAGTATAGGGCGCCAGGTGATACAGGTAATTGGACGTCACGCCATTCTGGCCGAGCGTCTCGGCCAGCCCGGGTACACCGGCCCAGTTCAGCTTCAGGCCGGGGCATACGATCAACTGCTCGTACTTCACCACCCGGCAGCCATCCAGGACCAGGGAATTGCGCTCCGGTTCGAACGCCGCTACGGCGGCCTTGATCCAATGCACGCCGCGCGGAATCAGCGAGGCCATGGCGCGGGCAGTTTCCTGCTGCTTGAAGACGCCGGCGCCAACCATGGTCCAACCCGGCTGGTAGTAATGCACGTCGGCCGGATCCACGATTGCAATGTCGAGCTTGGGTGAGCGCGCCAGCAGGCTGGCAGCCACCGCGATACCGGCAGCACCGCCGCCGACGATCACCACCGTATGCTGCGCTTCGGCGACATCCGAAGGCGTCCGGCCTTGATTGACGATCCGGCGCACCAACGCCTTCAGGTCATAGCCGGCCCGGTTGGCGGTTTCCAGGATTTGGGGCAGGTTCAGCTTGCCCGACTGCGACAGCGCCCACATCGTGGTGGAACGCATGCCGGTACGGCAGTACGCCAGCACCGGTTTGGGCATCGACGCCATCAATTCGCCGAACTGCACGCCCTGCTCATCGGAGACCTTGCCGGGTTCGGCCGGCATGTAATGCACCTCCAGGCCGGCGGCGTGCGCGGCGCGCTCGATCTCGCTGTACAAAGGCTGGTCCGCTCCCTCGCCGTCCGGCCGGTTGCAGATGACCGCCCGAAAGCCGGCAGCCTTCAGGCCGTCCAGGTCTGCTGCGCTGATTTGCGGCGCAACAGACAGCTCGTCATTGAGTTTGCGAATGTCCATCCCTGTCTCCTCTGATATTTATGGTGCCGAGAGTGTATCGGTTAAAGCGCGTTCAGCGGTATTTTCAAGTAACGCTGGCCGTTCGATTCCGGTTCCGGCAAATGGCCGGCGCGCATATTGACCTGCACTGACGGCAGGATCAGCACCGGCATTTCCAGCGTGGCGTCGCGCCGGGTCCGCATGGCGACGAATTCTTCCTCGGTAATGCCGTTGCGGACGTGGATGTTGCGTTCACGCTCTTCGTCGACCGTGGTCACGAACTGCACGTCGCGCCCGCCGGGCTGGTAGTCATGGCACATGTACAGACGGGTATGACCGGGCAGGCTCAGCACCTTGTTGATCGACTTGAACAGCGTGCGGGCATCGCCGCCGGGGAAATCGCAGCGCGCCGTACCGTAGTCGGGCATGAACAGCGTGTCGCCGACAAAGGCGACTGTTTGCGTGGCGTCGCTGATCACGTACGTCATGCAGGCCGGCGTATGGCCCGGCGTATGCATGGCGCGGCAGGTCAGGGAGCCGATCTTGACCTCTTCATTGTCGGCAAACAGCCGGTCGAACTGGCTGCCATCTCGGGCAAACCGGCTGTCCGTATTGAACAGATCGCCAAAAACCTGCTGCACGACCTTGATGTTTTCGCCGATACCGACTTTTCCGCCGAGTTTCTCCTTGATGTACGGCGCGGCCGACAGATGGTCCGCATGCACATGGGTTTCCAGGATCCACGCCAGGCTAGCGCCGAGTTCCTGCACGCGGGCGATCAAGAGATCGGCCGAAGCGGTACGGGTGCGTCCGGATTTCGGATCGTAATCGAGCACGCTGTCGATTACCGCTGCCTGCCGGGTTTCCGTGTCCAGCACGATATAGCTGACGGTCGAGGTGGCGGCGTCGAAGAAGCCTTCAACTTGCATCTTGCTTTGCGGATTCATGTGACTGGTCTCCATTGCAGCGCTGAAAATCAGCGCATTGACCTAGCTATTGCAAGATGCTTGCCCGCATACAATCTGTATCGTCAAGCTATTGAATATAAACACATTTATATTATTAAGCTAGATTTTACATGAGGTGCTGCCAGCACGCTGGCACTGCCAATGGCAGTAGTTGGCAGTGCTAATGGCAGTCGTTGCGCGGACACTTCCGTGCAGTCCGAATCAGCAATCCATCACGTCAATCCAGGCCCAGGGTTTTCAGCCGCCGGTACAAGGACCGCTCACTGATGCCCAGTGCAGTGGCCAGTTCGCGCCGGGTACCGGTGAAACCGGCAATCATCCGACGCTGCTCTTCATCGCCATCGTTGGCTTGGTGCAAGGAAGATGCTCTCCCCTGCTCCGGATGCACGATTTCCGGCGGCAGATGCTCCGCCAGGATGACACCCTGGTCGGCAAAAAGCCGGGCCCGCTCCAGCGCATTGCGCAGTTCGCGAATATTCCCCGGCCACGAATAGCTGCGCAACAGCGCCATTGCCCCCGGATCGACGCCCAGCCGGCCCGGGCCGCCACTTTGGCGCTGCAACATCGTATTGACCAGCAAGGGAATATCCGACAATCGCTCACGCAGTGCCGGCAAGTGGATCGGAAACGCGCTGATGCGGTAGTACAGGTCCTGCCGGAAACGACCATCCGCCACCATCTCGCGCAGCGGCTTGTGGGTGGCCGCCACCAGACGGAAATCGGCATGCAGCGTATCGGTGCCGCCAACCCGCCGAAAGGTGCCGGATTCGATCAGGCGCAGCAGCTTGACTTGCATGGCCAGCGGCACATCGCCGATTTCGTCCAGGAACAGCGTGCCGCCGCGGGCGGTTTCCACCAATCCCTGCTTGCGGTTGATGGCGCCGGTAAAAGCGCCCTTTTCATAACCGAACAGCTCGCTTTCGAACAATGTTTCCGTCAGCCCGGAACAATCAACGACAACAAAAGGCTTGCCAGCGCGCTCGCTGGCCTCATGCACCGCCCGCGCAAACAATTCCTTGCCGGTACCGGATTCGCCCAGCAGCAGCACCGGCAGCATCGACGGCGACACCCGCT
The DNA here is from genome assembly GCF_030645335.1 of Lacisediminimonas sp. GTDB lineage: Bacteria > Pseudomonadota > Gammaproteobacteria > Burkholderiales > Burkholderiaceae_D > Lacisediminimonas. The sequence goes on from NZ_JAUSNH010000084.1 coordinate 6,908, forward strand.
CCAGCGCCGCAATTGCAGTATTGAAAGCGGCAGAACTGCCGACCAGTCCCTCCGTACTGGGTCGCGCCGATGCGCTGCGAACGACCGCCAGCCGCTCCACGTAGGCCACGATTTCCTGCTGCCCATCGAGGATCGGCCGCAATTCGACATCCACATGCTCTGGCCCGCGCGGCGTATGGTGGATATGCAGCACCCGGTCCCGCCCACGGGTCTCGATCGCCCGCTTCATCGGACAATGCTCGCCAGCCTGGTCACAGGGCACATCGTAATGGTGCGAGATCCGATAGCACTTTTGACCGATATAAGGCTTGTCGTCCGTCGCAAACTGGCGGCGGTACGCCAGGTTGGCGGCCAGGATGTTGTAGCCGGTATCGAGTACGATCATCGGATGCGGCTCTTGTTCCAGGTAGGAAATCAGGGCTTGCACCTGGGCGGGCGTGGTCGCCACGGCCAGGCGCGGTGCGCCTGCGTCGGGGCTTGCTGTGTCAGAGTCGGTTTGCGAGGGTGGCATGGACGGGCAACTCGATGGGTAAGATGGCGCAGGACAGGGCTGGCATGCTTCGACTACTGCCATGCTGCCAGCAATGGCAGTGGTTATGGCAGTAAGAATAGCAGACACCAAAAAAAGTCTGATCCGTCGTGCGTCGCCTACGAGGACGATTTCAAATAAGCCGCGAGTGCATTTTTCCTCGCGTCATCATTCGGCTTGGCTGGGCTAGCGGCTGCGCAAATCACTCCTGCTTCCCGACTGATCCATCACCGCACCCAGTTGCATCAGGCTTTGCAAATTGTGAACCGGCACGAACCGGTCGACGTGCGGCAACATGGCGCGGATCCCGGCCGGCCTGGCTTCAAAGCCCGGGTAGCGCAATAAAGGATTGAGCCAGACCAGACTGTTGCAGGAGCGCCTGAGCCGGGCCATTTCCAGTCCGAGTTGCACGGCGTTGTCGCTGTCTAGCCCGTCGGTAATCAGCAGCACCACCGCGCCCTGCCCCAGCAAGCGGCGGCCCCAGCGCTGGTTGAAGTCGTGCAGGCAGGCGGCGATGCGGGTACCGCCTGCCCAATCCTGCACCGCGCCCGCCACCTTGTCGAGCGCCACGTCCACGTCGCGCCCGCGCAAGGCGCGCGTGATGTTGGACAAGCGGGTGCCGAACAGGAAACTCTGGACCCGGCTGCGGTCATTGCTCACCGCATGGATGAAGTGCAGCAGCATGCGTGTGTAGCTTTCCATCGAGCCGGAGATATCGCACAGGATGACGATTGCGGGCGGCCGCTTGCGGATGGCCCGATAGCGCAGATCAAGCAGGCCAGCGCCCGACTTCATCATTTGTCGCAGGGTATTGCGCAGGTCGATGCGCCCGCCATGCGAACGCGCGCGGTAACGTCGCGTGACGATGCCGGGGAATTGCAGGCGCATGCCGGCCAGCAGTTTTTTGGCTTGCGCGAGCTCTGCCGGCGTCATGGCAGCGAAATCGCGCGTTTGCAGCAGCTCCTGCGCGGACAAGGTCAGCGATGCATCAAGCTCCATTTCCGGCGGCAAGTCGGGGCTGTCTTGCGGTGGGCGCAGCGCGCCAGGCCAGAGCGCATGGGCCAGCCGTGGCGACACCGGCACCTGGGTGGAATCCGGCTTGCGCAGTCCGCCGCCGAGTTGCGCCAGCAGCGCCTGCAACTGCTGCGCGCCCCGCGCCGGATCGCGCCAGAAAAGCTGGAACGCCTGCTCGAAGATGAACTGGTGCTCATGCCGGTTGACCAGCACCGTATTGAGCGTGGCGCGAAAGTCATCGCGCCGATCTAGGCCAACCACTTCCACGGCGCGCAAGGCGTCAATGACCTTGTCCGGCCCCAGCGGCAAGCCGGCGTGGCGCAGTACGCGCACAAAGCGCACCACATTCTCGGCCAGCGTACCGGGCGCGGTCGCTGCCGGTGCCGGCCCGGGCCCCTGGTCGCCTGCGGCAGGCATCAGCGCCCCGCTTCTTCGTCGTGACGGATCGACTCCACCATGCCACTGATCTGTTGGCTGCTGACACTGGCCAGGTCGTCCTGGTATTTCAGCACCACACCCAGGGTGTCTTCCACCGTTTCCGGATCGAGCCGGATCTTGTCGAGTGCGGTCAGGCAGGCCGCCCAGTCGATGGTTTCGGCCACGCCCGGCAGCTTGTACAAGGGCATCTGCCGCAGCCGGGCAATGAAGGCCACCACTTCGCGGCTCAGGATGTCCGCCGCCTGCGGCACCTTGCGCCGGACGATCTCCAGTTCGCGCGCCTGGTCCGGATAATCGACCCAGTGATAAAAGCAGCGGCGCTTGACGGCGTCATGAATCTCGCGCGTGCGGTTGGAGGTGATGATGACCAGCGGCGGCTGCGCAGCCTTGATCGTGCCCAGTTCGGGAATGGTGACCTGGTATTCGGCCAGTACTTCGAGCAGGTAGGCTTCGAACGGTTCGTCGCTGCGGTCGAGTTCGTCGATCAGCAACACTGCCGGGCCGCTGTCGTCGCTTTGCAGTGCTTGCAGCAAGGGCCGCCGGATCAGGAAACGCTCAGTGAAAATATCTGCCGCCAGCTTGTCGCGCGTGTCCGGGCCGACTGTTCCCGCCGCTTCGGCCAGCCGGATTTCGATCATCTGGCGCGGGTAGTTCCATTCGTAAACCGCGCTGGCGGTGTCCAGCCCTTCATAACACTGGAGCCGCAGCAGCCGCCGTCCGAGCGCGGCTGACAAGACCTTGGCGACTTCGGTCTTGCCGGTGCCGGCTTCGCCTTCGAGGAATAGCGGCCGGCCCATTTTCAGCGCCAGCAAGATGGTGGTCGCCAGCTTGCGATCGGCCACATAGTCCTGGCTGGCGAGTAAGGCCAGGACTTGGTCAACAGTTCCGGGGAGTGCTTGGGATGGCATCAGGGCTTTGTTTGGTGAACGCGACGGTGCAAGGCTGCAAGGATTGGTCCGGCCTGTCATCGCAGGCCGGACCAACTTTCCATCAACCCAGCGCTTTGCTCACGGCGCGCCCGGCCAGCACCGGTATCAGGTGGGCCCGGTATGCCGCACTGGCGTGCAAGTCGGAATTCAGGTCCGCCGCCGGCATCGTCACCGCCTTTGCCGCGGCTTCGCTGAAATCACGGTCCAGTGCATTTTCAATCGGCGTGGCGCGAAATGCCTGGCTGGCCGATCCGGTAACGGCCACCCGCACTCCGCCCGCGCTCTTGCCGACGAACACGCCCACCAGCGCAAAGCGCGATGCCGCGTTGACGAACTTGATATAGGCGGCCCTTTCAGGTATCGGAAAGTGGACTGCCGTGATCAGTTCGTCACTCGCCAGCGCGGTCTCGAACGGGCCGGTGATGAAGTCGTCGGCCGCGATGCGGCGACGATCGGTCTGTATCGTGGCATTGAGCGCCAGTATGGCCGCCGGATAGCACGCAGAGGGATCGTTGTTGGCCAGCGATCCGCCGATGGTGCCCATGTTGCGCACCTGGGCATCGCCGATTTCGCCGGCCAGGTAAGCCAGCGCCGGTATGGCCTGTCGCACCTCGGCCGATGCCGCCACGTCGGCGTGGCAGGTGCCCGCGCCGATCACGATCGTGTTGCCTTCGCGCCGGATGCCGGACAAGTCTTTAATCTGGCCGAGATCGACCAGCGCGCCGGGCGCAGCCAGCCGCAGCTTCATTGCGGCGACCAAGCTCTGGCCGCCGGCCAGCGCAGTCCCCTGTGCCTGGCCGAGCAAGGCCACCGCAGCGTTGATGCTGGTCGGCTGGTGCAGTTCGAATGGATGCATGTTGGTCTCCTTATGCGGCCGTGGTGGCAGGGGATGGGGCCGCTGTACGGGCCGATGTGATCGCCATCCAGACCCGGTGCGGTGTGGCCGGCATCGCGATGTCGGTTACCCCCAGCGGCGCCAGTGCGTCGATCACGGCATTGATTACCGCCGGCGGCGAACCGATCGCGCCAGCCTCGCCGCAGCCCTTCACGCCGAGCGGATTATGGGTGCACGGCGTGACCCGGTTCCCGACCTTGAAGTTGGGCAGGTCTTCTGCGCGCGGCATGCTGTAGTCGAGGTAGCTGCCCGACAGCAGCTGTCCGCTCTGTTTGTCGTAGACGCAGTTTTCCATCAGCGCCTGGCCGATGCCTTGCGCCAGGCCGCCATGCACCTGGCCCTCCACAATCATCGGATTGACGATATTGCCGAAATCGTCGACGGCAGTCATCGCCACGATCTCCACCACGCCGGTTTCCGGATCGACCTCGACCTCGCAAATGTGGGCGCCGGCGGGATAGGTGAAATTGGTCGGGTCGTAGAACGCGGTTTCATCCAGCCCCGGCTCCAGCTCGGTGAGCGGATAGTTATGCGGCACGTAGGCGGAAAACGCCACCTGGCCGAACGGCACATTGCGGTCCGTGCCCGCAATGCTGAACTTGCCGTCCTTGAATTCGATGTCGCCGGCCGATGCTTCCAGCAAGTGGGCGGCAATTTTCTTGCCCTTGTCGACGATCTTGTCGATCGCCTTCATGATGGCGGTGCCGCCCACGGACAGTGAACGCGACCCATAGGTGCCCATGCCGAACGGCACCCGCCCGGTGTCGCCATGGACAATATCGATCTGGTCGAAGGGCACACCGAGCCGGTCGCTGACGATCTGCGCGAACGTCGTTTCATGCCCCTGGCCGTGGCTATGGGAGCCGGTAAATACGGTGATGCTGCCAGTCGGGTTGACGCGCACCTCGCCGACCTCATACAGGCCGGCCCGGGCGCCGAGCGCGCCGGCAATGTTCGACGGCGCCAGGCCACACGCCTCGATATAGGTCGAGTAACCTAGGCCACGCAGCTTGCCGCGCTTTTTGGCTTCATCACGGCGCGCCGCAAAACCGGCCACATCCGCCAACGCGATGGCGCCGTCGAGGCAAGCGTTGAAGTCGCCGGTGTCGTACTGCAGCGCAACCGGGGTCTGGTAAGGAAAGCTGGTGATGAAATTGCGGCGGCGCAAGGCAACATCGTCGATCTTCATCTCGCGCGCCACGGCCGACACCAGCCGTTCCACCACATAGGCGGCTTCCGGCCGTCCGGCGCCGCGGTAGGCATCTACCGGCGCGGTATTGGTGAACACGCCGTCCACTTCGCAATAGATCTGCGGCGTGGTGTACTGCCCGGCCAGCAAGGTCGCATACAAAATGGTCGGCACCGAGGTGGCAAAGGTCGACAGGTAGGCGCCCAGGTTGGCCACCGTATGCACCCGCATTGCCAGGAACTTGCCGTCGGCGTCAACCGCCATTTCGGCCAGGCTGGCATGGTCGCGGCCATGGGCATCGGTCAGGAATGACTCGGAACGCTCGGCGGTCCATTTCACCGGACGGTTCACTTTTTTCGAGGCCCAGGTAACCACCACATCCTCGGCGTACAGGAAAATTTTCGAGCCGAAGCCGCCACCGACATCCGGTGCGATGACGCGCATCTTGTGTTCCGGCAGGCCCATCACGAAGGCGGTCAGCAGCAAGCGTTCGACGTGCGGATTCTGGTTGGCGACATACAAGGTGTAACTGTCGTCGGCGCGGCTGTAATGGCCGATGGCGGCGCGCGGTTCCATGGCGTTTGGCACCAGCCGGTTGTTGGTCAGGGGCAGCCGGGTAATGTGTGCAGCGCTGGCAAACGCCGCATCGACTGCGGCCTTGTCGCCCAGGGACCATTTGTAGCAGCGATTGTCGGGGGCAATGTCATGCACCACGGCTGCGCCTGGCTTGATGGCGTCGCTGGCATCGACGATGGCCGGCAGCACGTCGTAGCGCACATCGACCAGTTCGGCCGCCTCTTTGGCCTGCATGTAGGTCGCGGCAATGATGACGGCCACCTGGTCGCCGACATAGCGCACCTTGCCCTGCGCCAGCGCCGGATGGGCCGGCTCTTTCATCGGCTGGCCGGCAACGTCCGTGATCAGCCAGCCGCATGGCACGCCGCCGATCTTGTCAGTGGCCAGGTCCTCGCCGGTGAAGATGGCCAGCACGCCGGGCGCGGCCAGCGCCGCGCTCTTGTCGATGGCGACGATATGAGCATGGGCATGGGGCGAGCGCAGGAAATAGGCGTGGGTCTGCCCTTGCAGCTCGATGTCATCGGTGTAGCGGCCGCTGCCGGTCACGAAACGGTAATCTTCCTTGCGCCGGACCGACGCGCCGATGCCGCTGTGGAGTTCAGCTGGAGCATTCATCTCAGGCACCTCCCATATTGGCGGCACCAAGCTGGATCGCCTTGACGATGTTGTGGTAGCCGGTGCAACGACACATGTTGCCGCGGATCTGCTCACGCACCAGCGCTTCCGTGACATCCAAATTGCGCTGCGCAATGTCGATGGCGCACATGATCATGCCGGGCGTGCAAAAGCCGCATTGCAAACCATGGCACTCCTTGAATGCGGCCTGCATCGGATGCATGTCGCCGTTGGCTGCCGCCACGCCCTCGATGGTGGTCACCTCGGCCCCCTGGAACTGGGCTGCCAGCGCCGAACAGGATTTCACCGCGCGGCCATTGACCATGACGGTACAGGCGCCACACTGGCTGGTATCGCAACCGACGTGGGTTCCGGTGAGATGCAGGTTTTCGCGCAGCAACTGGACCAGTAGCGTGCGCGGATCGATGTCCGCGCTGACCGGATTGCCGTTGACGCTCAGGGATACATGAATAGCCATTGCCTCGACTCCTTGTGGGATTTGGTCAGGGCGATGCAATGGCAGGAAGATGAACGCTGGTTCGCAAGCAGCCCCGGCAAGCAAATGCCGGAGCCGAAGCTGTCGTCCCCTCGTTATCCGATCACCAGGCAGGTCGCCTCGTTACCGTTTTTATTTTCTTCAGCGCGTTCAGCAGAAAAGGGAGCACAACAGTTACCACGGCCTCTTGCTGCCAGGCCACAGGGTACTGCCGGCGACAATCCCTTGTTTGCGGAAAATCAATCATAGCAGCAAGCGATGCGTTTGCGCATGGGGGTTCCCGCGCAGTCGCGCCACCTTGATTCAACGCTTCCCGCCGACAAAAGTAAGCCGAGGTCGTCGCAAACTGCGGCCACCTCGCGAAGGCGGCTGCGCCGCGTAATCCCTACTCTGCCGTCTTGCTTCACAGCAAGCCAAGCCTGATCCGGTTATCCTCTGCGGGTGCAAGCTCGTTGCCGACGCCCCGCACGGGCACGCGCACCGCCACCCCTGCCCTTGTCCATCAACTCACGGCATTCCATGCAATCAAACCGTACGCTGACGACCTCCTCCATCGCCCTGCTCACGCTGGCGCCGCTGCTGTGGGCCGGCAATACGGTGACTGGTCGCCTGGTGCACGACCTGGTGCCGCCGATGACCCTGAATTTTTTCCGCTGGACCATCGCGCTGATGATCTTGTTGCCGTTTGGCGGCCATGTGCTGCGCCGCAGCAGCGTGCTGTGGCAACACTGGCGCCGATATGCACTGATCGGCTTGCTGGGCGTGGGCATGTACAACGGGTTGCAGTACCTGGCGCTGCAAACCTCCACGCCGATCAATGTCGCGCTGGTGGGCGCCGGCATGCCGGTCTGGATACTGCTGGTGGGGGTACTGTTCTTCAAGAGCCGGGTCACTCGCCTGCAAATTGCCGGTTCGGTGGTGTCGATTGCCGGCGTGCTGCTGGTGCTGTGTCGCGGCGATATCGACCAATTGCTGGCATTGCGTCTGGTGCCGGGCGATATCTTCGTCATCATCAGCACCATTGCCTGGGCGTTTTACAGCTGGCTGTTGATGCAGCCAAAAGACCCACCCGAAATCCGCGATCACTGGGCCGCGTTCCTGGTGGCGCAGGTCAGTTTTGGCGTCGCCTGGACCGGGCTGTTTGCGGCGGGCGAATGGATTTTCACGGCGCCGCGCATTGTCTGGGGCTGGCCGCTGATTGCGGCGATTGCCTTTGTGTCCACCGGGCCGGCGATCGTGGCGTTCCGTTGCTGGGGCGCCGGCGTGCAACGGGTCGGGCCGGCGATAGGCGGATTTTTCTCCAACCTGACGCCGGTGTTTACGGCGTTGTTCTCGTTGATCTTCCTTGGCGAAGCGCCTCAGTGGTTCCACATACTGGCGTTCGTGCTGGTCATGGTCGGCATCGTGCTGTCGTCGCGCCGGTAGTGAACGGCGGGCAGGGCCGATACTGACCGATCGGCCTGCCCGCCCCAGCTGAGATGTTACTGGTACCACATCAGCGGCGGTATCGCCCCGCAGGCTTAATTGATGGAAAATCGAACGTTGACGACCTTCTTGTCCGCGAAGCTTATCGAAGCAATGGCCTTGCTTCCTTTTACGAGCTTTGCATTCTCCTTGGTCGACATCGCATTGGGGGCGGACGGTTCAAGAGCCAGCTCGCTTTTCTCTCCACCTGTCAGCACAGTCAATTTGCCGGATGCACCGGCAGTCGGCATCGAGTTTCCGTGGTCCTCAACATAGATCATCGCCTTTCCGTCCCGATTGACCAGTTCAAAGCTCAGGTCGCTTGCAGATTGCACGACGCCACCATGTTTCGGTTTGTCGCCGTGTGCGAACGCGCTGGCCGGTAACGATACTGTCAATGCCACCGCCACGAGGGCCATTAGTTTTTTCATTACTTTCTCCAAACTGCGCAGCGGCTTGAATGGGCGCCGCTGCAAATGCCCCTTCCTAATACGCTTCGCGCTCGTGATTGGCGACCAATGCTTCCAGCGGCTGGCGGCCGACCATCCAGAACAGTAAAGGCGTCAGCAGCGAATCCAATATCGTCGAGCTGACCAATCCGCCAAAAATGACGACCGCAACCGGGTGCAGGATTTCTTTCCCGGGTGCGTCCGCTGCCAGGAGCAGCGGGACCAGCGCAAATGCCGCAACGAGTGCGGTCATCAATACCGGTGTCAGGCGTTCCAGTGAGCCCCGCACAATCATGGGTATTCCGAATGTTTCGCCTTCAAATTTGCAGAGATTGATGTAGTGACTGACCTTCAAGATTCCATTGCGGGTTGCAATGCCCGCAAGGGTGATAAAGCCGACCAAGGAAGCCACTGACAGGGAAACGCCAGCGATCCACATCGCAATGACACTGCCGATCAGGGCAAAAGGAATATTCCCCATGATTACCAGGGCCAGTACACCTGACCTGTAGCGTGAATACAGCACCAGAAAGATCATCGTCAGCGAGACCATCGACAAACTGACGATCAGTTTCGTCGCCTGTTCCTGCGCCTGGAACTGACCTTCTATGCTGACGAAGTAGCTGCCGGGCAGCGGTGTGACGGATATCGCCTTGCGCACATCGGCAATCACCTTGGACATGTCCGAGCCATCGGTATTGGCGTACACGACAATTCGACGTCTGCCGCTCTCCCGTCCGATCTGGTTAGGCCCGTCCCCCTCCTCTACCGTGGCAATTGAGGACAATGGTATGCGGCCGGCCGGGCTATCGAGCATGACGCGACCCAGATCCTGCGGCGAACGGTTTTCATCCGGCAAGCGAACCACCAGGTCAAACCGTCGTGACCCATCTACCACCTGGGTGACCCGTTCCCCCGCAGACAGCGTTTCCAATGCTTTGAGTACCTGCGCCGGTGTCACGCCATATTGGGAAGCCTTGCGGTAATCGACGCGCACCTTGATTTGCGGGATGAGCACCTGACGCTCTACTGACAGGTCCACTAAGCCAGGAATGCTCGCCAGTCGCCCGCGCAGGTTTTCCGCCAGTCCACGCAGCGTGTCGATGTCATCCCCATAGATTTTCAAGGCGATTTGCGCCCGTACTCCCGAGAGCAGATGATCGAGCCGGTGCGAGATGGGCTGCCCGATTGCAACCGCGGCCGGGATAACGGCAAGCCGCGCCCGAATGTCGGCCATTACCTCCTCGCGCGTTCGTTCCGAACGCTTCAGGTCCACGTCAATTTCCGAGGAATGGACGCCTTCCGCATGTTCGTCCAGCTCGGCACGCCCGGTTCGACGGCCAACTTTCGTGACCTCCGGGACCTGACCGATCAGCGTTTCCGCCAGCGCCCCCATGCGGTTGGATTCAGCCAGCGAGGTGCCGGGTGTGAAAGTCATGCCCATCACCAAGGACCCTTCGTTGAACGGCGGAAGAAATGCGCGCGGAAAAAATGGCACGGTAGCCGCGGCAAGCATGACCGCTATCGCCGCAGCCATTAAAATCGGCTTTGCACGGGGAAATGACCATTCAAGGACTCTTGCATCCCGCGCCTTCAGATAGCGGACCACTGGACTGTCACCATGCTTGAGCTGCTTCATCTTCGGCAGCAGGCAATACGCAAGTACCGGAGTAACCGTCATCGACACCAGCATCGATGCCAGGATCGAAACGATGTAAGCGATGCCCATTGGCGCGAATAGCCGACCTTCAATACCTGGCAAGGCGAAAAGCGGCACAAACACCAGCACCACAATGACGGTCGCATAAACAATGCCCGAGCGCACTTCTACCGATGCTCGCCAGATCACCTCAAGGACCGAGGGAGGATTGACTTCCGTACTACGCTGCTTTAATCGCCGCAGGATATTTTCCACATCGACGACGGCGTCATCGACCAGTTCACCGATCGCAATCGCCAGGCCGCCCAGGGTCATGACGTTGATTGACTGTCCCAACAGATGAAATGCGACCGCAGTGACCGCAAGGGACAGCGGGATGGCTATCAGTGAGATGGCGGTAGTTCGTACATTCAACAGGAACGCGAACAAAATGATGGCGACGAGAATGGCGCCATCTCGCAGCGCTTCGACGACATTACTGATCGATGCTTCAATGAAGTCGGCCTGGCGAAACAGTACTTCGGGCGCGGACAGACCAGCCGGAAGGCCTTGCTTTAACTCGCCCAGCGCTTTTTCGATTTCCCTCGTCAGTTTTACTGTGTCAGCAGACGGTTGCTTTTGCACGCTCACTATCACGGCAGGATTGCCGTTAAGTCCCGCGTCACCTCGCTTGAACGCCGCCGCATAGCGCACTGATGCGACCTGCTCCAGCAATACCGGTGTGCCGTTGCGATAGGCCACCGCCAGACCCTTTATATCGCCCAGTCGATTGGTGCGCCCGAGATTACGGATCAGGTATTCGCGACCGTTCAAGTCAATGAATCCGCCGCTGGTATTGGCGGCAAAGCCACGTGCCGCAGCCTCGATCTGATCGAGCGTGACATTGAATTGCGCCATGCGGGCCGTGTCTGGCTCGATTCTCAATTGCCGAACTTCCCCGCCAATTGGAATCACTTGGGAGACACCCGATATGGATAGCAGCCTGGGACGTAGCACGAAATCGGCATATTCCCGCGCCTGCATCGGGTCGGCTTTGGAGGAATCGATCGGCAATGCGATCAACATGACCTCGCCCATGATGGAGGAGACCGGGCCCATCACGGGAGTAATGTCGCCCGGCAGTTGTTCCTTGACCAGCGTAAGGCGTTCCGACACCAATTGCCGGTTGCGGTAAATGTCCATACCCCAGTCAAATTCCGCATACACAATCGATAAGCCGACACCGGATACCGAGCGCACGCGAGTGACGCCTGGCATGCCGTTCAACGACGTCTCGATAGGGAACGACACCAACTGCTCAACCTCTTCCGGCGCCATACCGCCGGCCTCGGTCAGCACCGTCACCAGTGGCTTGTTCAGATCTGGAAAAACGTCGACCGGCGTGCGTAGCGCCGACAGCGTGCCAACCGCCACCAGTAGCAACGCAGCCGCCAAAATAAAAAGCCGATTAAGCAGGCTGAAACGAACAATCCAATTGAACATGTGTTCGCCCCTACCTGATCTGGTTGATCAGTGCGGCGCCAGACACCACCACACGGTTATCGGCAGCCAGGCCCTTGGTCACCACGATCGTTTTGGCGTCCAGATTCGCGAACTCAACCGGTAGGGCGATAAACCGTTCAGCGCCGGACTTGATCCACACAATAAATTCATTGGACGGGTTGCGGACCACTGCTTCTGCGGGCAAGGCAAGGCCATTCACCTTATCGGTCAACTGCGCAATCACCGTTACCGGCTGGCCAATCGCAAGGGGGCTATCTTTTGCCTGCGCCCTGAATGTGAGCGGCAGTGCGCCATCCCGCAAACTGCGCGCAGCGCCCAAAAACTGCAGCTCGACACTGGACTCTCCTGCAAGTCGCGCACCGCCGATACGACCGGCGAGCGCCACATCGGTCGTTGTCGCCTCCACCACCAACCGATTCGGGTCAACGATTTCGAGCAGCAGCTCGCGCGCCTCGACTATCTGTCCGGTCATCACGTGCGCCGACGCAATCACCCCCGATGCCGGCGCGCTGACGACTTCAGTTCCGCCAATGCTGTCCGACACGGCCCGTTGACGTCCTGACAAGCTGGCCAATTCCGCCCGCGCGGCATCGATTTCCTTTTGCGGGACGGCGCCCTCCAGCGACTCCAGGCGTTTCACTCGCTGCTCGGCCAACTTGTGATTGGCCCGTATATCCGCCAACTGTGCCTGCTGGTTGCCACGCTCGATGGCGCTGGACACGGGTTTCAAATGCAGCAGCACCTGGCCTTTTTGAACGCGCTGTCCGGCCACGGGCAACCCGCGCGGGCCGGGTTCTACGCGGGCAGCGAACGGGGCCTGGATCCTGCCGCCGGCGTTAGGGTCAATACCGACCTTCCCATTGAGCTCAACGGTCACCGGGTGCTGGACTTGTCGCGCCATCGTGGTACGCAAAGCCATTCGCCGCTGTGCCTGTTTTGGCACGTTGACGCTACCGTCTGGCAACCGGACCAAGCCGGTCGCGTTGCCCGTTCCAACGCCAGCCAGGTGTTCACCGTTCGGACCGTGCGCGCCCGGAGCCGCCATGGCAGCATGAGAGAAAATTGCCGTAGCGATTGCGGCAATAAATAAGGAGGAATTCTTCGTGGACATCATTGTTTCCCGGTTGAGGTTTTGCGGCGGCGCAGTTGGACTGTTGCCAGTCCGACCAACAATGCAGCAATCGCCGCTGCAGCGGCCCAAGCCCATGGAAAGTGGGGGGCGCCGTGCGGGGCATTTCCTGCCTTCACCACGAGCGTCGCTTCCAAAAGATCGCTGTCGTTTCCTGCAGTCAGCGTGAAGATCAATGCGTGATTGCCTGGTTTGGCAAGCGCGGCGAGCAGTTGCTTATCGTCGAAGGCATAGTCGCCATGGTCGGCGTGAAACTTGGCAGGCGCCTTCAATCCGTTGAACTCGACTTCCAATCTGCCGTTGACGACCGGCTCATTGGTCTCATAGCGGTCAATCACGACCGTTAGCTCATCACCCGTCAAATGTCCGACCAACTCGAACGATTCCGTGAAAGTCTCTAGGCGGGGACGGGCAGTGCTGCTTGCCTGCTCAGCGGGGGCGTCAAGGTGTTCGCCGTTGGGGCCATGCGCTCCCGGCGCAGCGAATGCGGCAGACATCGCCACGATATAGAAGAGGACGATATTGAAGAGGTTCATGGAATTATTCCTAGGGCTTGATTCAATCGAGCGTGGGCCAGGCCCACGGCCACTTTCTGCTGGCTCTCGGCATTTTCGGCTTCGTGGGACAAGGCTTGCGAGCGCAACAGGTCTGCCAAGCCACGTTCGCCGAGGCGAAATGCCTTCAAGACAAGTGCCGTGTGCTCCCGTGTCAGCACCGCACGTGAAGATGCCGTTTCCAGCGCGTGTTGCGCCGCTGATAGTTGCTGTCGTGCCAGGCGGATTGCGGCATGCAGTTCTACCTCGACCTGCGCTGCTTGCGCGGTAGCGGCCTCAATCTGCGTGAGTGCGGCCGTTTCCAGCGGGCGATGGCGGGCATTCGTGCCAAAAGGAATTTGCACGGCGATGCCGACGCTGCTGCCGTAAGCGCGAGTGGCGTTGTCGCGGTCACGCCGCACGGACATTCCAAGCGTCGGTGGGGCGCTGCGATTGCGGTTCACCACGTTGAGCGCTCTCTGCGCATGGGTGAGCGTGGTGCTTGCTGCAAGCCTGCGCGGATGCGGTTCGCGCATCGATCCTGCGATGAGTTCCGGCGCTGGCTTCACGACAGCCGGCTGACCGGTGAGCGTGCTGTAGCGCGCATGCGCTTCATTTCTACGCCCCTGCGCCAGCGCTATCGCACCTTGCGCTGCAAGGACCTCTTGCCGCGCGAGGATGCCATCGGTTCGGGCCAGGTCGCCCGCCTTGACTCGTTGCATCACCTCGTCGGCAATGGCCGCCAAATGCGTTTGATGGTCCTGGGCCACAGCCAAGGCCTCGCCGGCCGCAGCAGCTGCCCACATTCGTTCGCGCACTTCCCCGGCAAGCGCAAGTCGCGCTTGGGCGATCTGGGCCTCCAGGTCGTCCGCACCACTTTGCGCCAATGCCTGTCTGGCCGTCTTTTGGCCGGGCAGCCAGATCGGCGTGGAGAGGGAAACCTCGTTTTCCAGCCCGCCGGCCTGGTCAGTCCAACGATCACTACGCTGTGACAGCCCAAGAACGGGTGAACCAGCAATCCAGGTTCGCGCGGCGTCTTGCCCTGCGAGGACTTCGTTGCGCCGCGCTTCCAGCATCCGACCTTGTGGCGAGCGCTGCCAAGCGGCATCGACTGCCGTCTTCAGAACGGGAGATCCGGACTGGGAAAACGCCAATGGCCACACCAGCGCCAAGGCGGCGAACGTACAAATACGGTGAAACAGGTTAATAGCGCGCATGCAATCTCCATTCGGTATCCAGAAAGACTGGCCGAAGGCAAACGCATGCTGCGACGGCTCCAAGCCGGTCAGCGGACTACATCAATCGAATTGAAAAATGCGCGAATACCCTCGGCGAACTAGCCGAGGGAGGACGGAGGTCGTTGGGGCTGTTCAAGAAACCCATCCGGAAGGTCGGACCCGACATGGGCCACCAAAACGGAGCACTGAACTATATTCAGTGGAGGGGGAACGACGGAAGGCAAGGCTGCCGTTTGCTGACAGGAGGAGTGTTCGAACGCGTGCTGCGACGACTCTTCCGAATCATCGTAGTGAATGGATCCGTCGTCCCCGTGATGATGGTCGGTTCCCTGGGTGTGCTCGATTTCGTGCGCAACATTCCAGTTGCTTCCGGCAGCCGGCCCCCCGCCTTGCGCAGCGAACGCGTGCAAGGGCAGCAAAAACAGCAGGAAGATGCAAATCAATCGACGCACGAAGAACTTTTTTGCAGTGATAACAAAGCCTATTATAGGCCCAGTTGTTGAGCAGCGCGCGTGGGGTCCCCCATATTCATGTCGGTGACGGATGTCTGAATTTTGCTGAAATGGCTTACCCGTTACACCCGCCCCAGGGCGCGTAATATCTTCTCCGGCGTCACCGGCTGCGACCAGCATGCCGCCTTGAACGGGGCCAACGCATCATTGATCGCATTCACCACCGCCGCCGGGGCGCCGGCAGTGCCGGCCTCGCCAGCGCCTTTGGCGCCGAGCTTGGAACTGGCCGTCGGCGTTTCCACGTGGGCCACTTCGATGTCCGGCATTTCAGCCGCCATCGGCACCAGGTAATCCGCCATGCTGCCGTTTTGCATGATGCCATTGCCGTCGTACAAGCACTCTTCATACAGTGCGCCGCCGATGCCTTGCACGATTGCGCCACGCATCTGTTCGTCCACCAGCATTGGATTCAACACGCGGCCGCAATCCTCCACTACCCAATGCTTGAGCAGCTTGACGAAGCCGGTGTCGACGTCAACCTCGACGTAGGACGCCTGTATGCCATTGGTAAAAATGAATGGATAGTCGCGCTGCGCATAATGCCGCGTCACCATCAATTCGGACTGGAAGCCGGCCGGCAAGGTGTCGGGCCGGAAGTAGGCAATCCGGCCCAATTCGGCCAGCGGCAGGACCGGCTCGTGCGAATCGGCGTCGACAATCGCATCGCGCCGCAACGTCAGGGAAGCCATCTCCCGCTGCAGGATCGCCGCCGCGACTTTCAGGATATTTTCACGCAGCGCCTGGCAGGCCAGCAGCACTGCCTCGCCGCCAATACCGGCGCCACGCGAGGCCCAGGTGCCGCCGCCGTAGGGCGTCACATCGGTGTCGCCGGTGACGATGCGCACTTTTTCTATACCCACACCGACCGCATCGGCGCTAATTTGCGCATAAATGCCTTCAGTACCCTGCCCCTGCTCGCCCACACCGACCATCACCGTGACTGCGCCACTGGGCTCCAGCCGCGCCGTCGCGCCGTCCTGCGCTGAAATGCGCGCGCCGCCAACGCCATAGAATGCCGCGCTCGGATTGGTCAGTTCGATCACGGTGGCAAAGCCGATTCCGCGATAGACGCCCTTGCTGCGCAGTTCGGCCTGCTCCTTGAGTAGCGCGCCATAGTCGATCATGCTTTCCAGCTTGGCCAGGCAAGCCTGGTGCGACAACACTTCCAGCTTGATGCCGGCCGCTGCTGTGCAGGGATAGGCGTCGTCCGGTATCACATTGCGCCGGCGCAGCTCCAGCGCGTCGATGCCGAGCTTGCGCGCAGCCAGGTCGACCAGGCCTTCAGTCACGGCGCAGGCGATCGGATGCCCGACACCGCGATACTGGCAAGTCGGCGTCTTGTTCTGGAATACGACATCGAGATGGGCGCGGTAAAACTTGTGTTTGTACGGACCACCGACCAGGTTGACCACCTGGTTGCCTTCAATGGCGCTGGTGCGCGGGAACATTGAATAGGGCCCGATGGCGGTCAGGTCATCTATCTCGAACGCCAGGATTTCACCGCTGGCGGTCGCGGCAATGCGCCCCCAGACCCGATGTTCACGGGCATGGATATCAGTGGCAAACGACTCCAGCCGGTCGGCCACGAACTTGATCGGGCGCTTCAACATGATCGACAGCGCCACCGTGGCGAAGTCGTCCGGATACGCATGTACCTTGATGCCGAACGAGCCGCCGACGTCGCGGCAAATCACCCGCACCGCGGACTCCGGCAAATCGAACTGGCGCGAGTACAGATCCTGCATCATGTGCGGCGCCTGCTGCGAATGGTAGACGGTCAGCCGCTGCTGGCCCGCATCCCAGTCGGCGATCTGGGCGCGTGGCTCCAGCGTGACGCCGGTATGGCGGCCGAAATGAAAGGTCGCTTCTTCGACAATATCGGCGTTGGCAAAGGCGTCATCAACGCCGCCGGTGTCGAGGTCGCGCGTAAAGCACAGGTTGTCGCCCAGTTCCGGATGGATCACCGGCGTGGCGGGCGACAAGGCGCTCTCCATGTCGACCACCGGCGTCAACTCTTCCAGTTCGACTTGCAGCAACTGCAGCGCATCCTCGGCCTGGGCGCGGGTCTTTGCAACCACCGCCACCACCGGCTCGCCCTGCCAGCAGACACGCTCCGGCGCCAACGGATATTGCGGCGCCGATTTCATGCCAGGCAAATGCCCGAGCACGGCGACCCAGGGCTTGCACACCTTCGCCATTTCCTGGCCATCGACAATCGCCAGCACGCCGGGCATTTGCGATGCGGCTGCACGGTCGATCGAAATGATCCGCGCATGCGCCAGCGGACTGCGCCAGAACACCACATGGCCCATGCGCGGCAAAGACATGTCGTCCAGGTACTGGCCGCGTCCTTCAGTCAGGCGGCGCGCGCCGCTGCGCGGTACGCTGGCGCCGATATAGCGCGGATCCTCGGTGACGCTGGGTAGCGGCAGGCTGATTTTTTCCGGTGCGTTCATGCGCCTTCTCCCTGTGCTGCCAGGCGGCGTGACTGCATCACGTCGCAAATGGCATCGACAATCGCCTGGTAGCCGGTGCAGCGGCAAAAATTGCCGGCGATCCAGGAGCGCACTTCCTCACGCTCCGCGTCAGGTTGTTTTTCGATCAGTTCAGAGGCCGCCATCAGCATGCCGGAGGTGCAAAACCCGCATTGCAGCGCGTTGTGCCGCACGAAAGCATCCTGCAGGTCGCGCATGGTGCCGGCTTCGGTCAGGCCTTCGATGGTCTGCACTGTCTTGCCGTCGGCCTGCACCGCCAGCACCAGGCAACCGCGCACGATTACGCCGTCCAGTTTTACCGTGCAGGCGCCGCAAACGCCATGTTCGCAGCCCAGGTGCGATCCGGTCAGTTCAAGTTCCGTGCGCAGGAAGTCGACCAGATGCTGGCGCGGTTCCACGTCATAGCTGGCGCGCTGGCCGTTGATGGTGACGTCGATACTGCAAGTGGGTGTGGATATAGTCATTTTCTCGGTCCTCGATCAGGCGCTGATTTTTGCCAACTGACGGCGCAGCAATACCGTCGCCATGTGGCGCTTGGTCGCAGATGAATTGGTCAGGTCGGCCATCGGTTCGTGCTCGCCGGTCAGCTCGGTCGCCAGCATGGCGGCGGCGTCATCGATGCTTGTCGCATCAAGCGCACGGCCGTTGAGCACCGCCTCGGTGCGGCGTGCCCGCAGCGGCGTGTTGCCCACCCCAAGGAAAGACAGGCGCGTATCGGCCAGCAATGCGCCGTCCAGCCGGGCAGCCACCGCCAGGCCGACGATGGCGTAGTCGCCGTGGCGCCGGGCCAGCTCATCGAAGGCGTACTGCCAACCGGCCTGGTGCATCGGGATTTCACAGGCGACCAGCACTTCGCCGGGCTGTAGCGAGGTGGTCAGGATGTCGACAAAGAAATCGGCTGCGGCTATCCGCCGCTCGCCGCTGGCGCCCTGCACGATGATGTCTGCCTCCAGCGCCATCGCGCAGGCGGGCCACTCTGCCGCCGGATCGGCATAGGCGAGCGAGCCGCCAAAGGTGCCCAGGTTGCGAATGGCGCGGTGCGCGATATGCGGTACCGCCATCGCCAGCAAGGGGGCGTGCTGCGCGACCAGCGCCGAATCTTCGATCTCGGTATGGCGGCTCAGTGCGCCGATACGCAGCTTGCCGCCCTGGACGCTGATACCCGACAGCGCCGCGATGCCATTGATGTCGATTAAGACCGCCGGTTCCGACAAGCGCATGTTGAGCGTCGCCAGCAAGGTCTGGCCGCCGGCCAGGAGGCGCGCATCGTCGCCGTGGGTGGCCAGCAGTTTGAACACCTCGGCCAGGCCCGATGGCCGGATGTAATCGAAGGCGGGGGCTTTCATGCTGCCGTCCCGATCGCCGGCTCGCCCGCGATCAATTTTCTGCTCATTGTCATTTTTTCTCCTCCGGGCCTTGCTGGAAAGCCGTTATTTGCGCTGTTGTCTGGTGATACTGCCCTTGCCGCGGGCTGGAATGCCTGATTGATGAAATCTTTTTGTCAGCGTGAATTTCCGGGGCGACACAAGCCGCTGGACACCGGCTGTCTGGCCGCCGCCCCGCTCCGGGTGCTGTTTTCAGCCTGCACTGTTTTCGCTATTTACCAGCTGATAAATAATATGCCACAATGTTGAACGCTTGGTAAATAACTAAAAAAGGTTCAAGGAGACATGCCTCAAGGTCGCGCACTCGCATCGGCTGCTGCACAGACGGCGCCTGCCCGTCGGCGGCTGTCCGTCGAAGAGCGCGAGAAGCAGATCCTGCAAGGGGCAATCGCTTTTTTCTCGGTACACGGCCTGGACGGCCAGATGCGGGTACTGGCCAAGGAAATCGGCATTACCCACGCCTTGCTGTACCACTACTTTCCGACCAAGCAAGCCTTGCTGGAGCGCGTCTACTACGAATTGTTCGAAGGCCGCTGGAAGCCCGAGTGGGAAAAACTGCTCGACGACCGCCGTCTCGATCCGCAGGACAAAATGGTCCGCTTCTACTCGGACTACGCCGGAACGATACTCAACCGCGATTTCGTGCGCATCTTCATTTTTTCCGGGCTGTCGGACCACTACATCACGGATCGTTTTTTTGCGCTGCTGCGCGAGCGTCTGTTCCCGCGCCTGGTGCGCGAGACCCGCCGCTACTGCGGCAGCACGTCCCGGTCGAAGCCGAGCGCAAGGGAGCTGGAACTGCTGATGGGCCTGCATGGCGGCATTTTTTATACCGCCGTGCGGCGCTGGATCTATGGCCAGCCGGTGCACGGCGCAGAAGCGACCGAGCATGATGAAATTTATATTGCCGATCGGGTCCACGCCTACCTGTGGTCGGCGGCGCAAGTGCTGAAAGAAACTGGCCGCGCGGCCAGGAAGAAACCGGCGGCAAGCGCCGGCAACCGAATCCTGAAAGGAAAATGACATGGCACTGACACTGAACCATTTCTCGATCCGCAGCATGGACCTGGAGTCTTGCCGCGCGTTCTACGTGGACGTGCTGGGACTGACCGTCGGCCCGCGCCCGCCCTTTCCGTTCCCCGGAATCTGGCTGTACCGCGGCGACCATGCGGATTACTACAATGCCGTGGTCCACATCATCGGCATCGACCCCAACGACCCGGAGGGTCTGAAGAAATACCTGGGCGACCGTGATCCCTCGCAGTTGAGCGGAACCGGCACCATCGATCACATCGCGTTTTTTGCCGAAGGGCTGTCCGCCATGCTCGAGCATCTGCGCAAGCTCGGCATTGCCGCCCGCGAGCGCACGGTGCCCAGCATCGGCCTGCACCAGGTATTCCTGGACGACCCGAATGGCGTCGTGATCGAACTGAACTATCCTGCCGCCGAAAAAACGGCCCTCGACGCCCAGCGCTCGCAGGTAGCCTGACATGGCGCGCATCCTGGTTGCCGGCGGATCGCTGGGCGGGCTGTTCGCCGCCAATATCCTGTTGCGGGAGGGGCATGATGTCCTCGTGCTGGAGAAGGCGACCGAATCGCTGGACGGCCGTGGCGCGGGCATTGTCACCCACAAGGCCCTGGAACGCGGCTTGCTGCGCGCCGGCGCCCGTGTCGACGACACGCTGGGCGTGCGCATCCAGGGCCGGGTGTCGCTGCAAACCGATGGCACACCGGACGTGACCCTGGCCTTGCCGCAGGTGCTGACGTCCTGGAGCCGCCTGTATCACCTGTTGCATGAAGTGCTGCCGCCGGCGAACTATGTGCAGGGCGCCAGCGTGAAATCCGTCACCCAGGACGAGCACAGTGTGATGGTGCAGTGCGAAGACGGCCGCAGTTTCAGCGGCGAGCTACTGGTGGCGTCGGACGGCATTCGCTCTGCCGTGCGCGCGCAGTATGCGCCGCAGGTGCAGCCGGAATATGCCGGCTATGTCGCCTGGCGCGGCGTCTGCGACGAGTCGCTGCTGTCCAAGTTCACGCTCGATTCGGTGTTCGAGCGCTTCGGCTTCGGCCTGCCGCCGGGCGAACAGTTGATTGGTTATCCGGTCGCTGGCGCCGGCAACTCCACCCAGCGCGGCAAGCGTCGCTATAACTTCGTCTGGTATCGGCCGGCCGTCGCGCCCGATGGGCTCAATGCCTTGCTGACCGATGCCGACGGCAAGCTCTATCCGCTGGGTATACCGCCCAACAAGGTGGCATGGCGCAACGTGGCGGCAATGCGGGAAGCCGGGCGCCGGCTGCTGGCGCCGCAGTTCGCTGAAATTCTGGAAAAGACCGCCCTGCCCTTCCTGCAGCCCATTTACGATGTGTACTCGGAACAGATCGCCTTCGGTCGCGTGATGTTGATGGGCGACGCCGCATTTGTTGCCCGGCCGCATTGCGGCATGGGCGTGACAAAAGCTGCGCAGGACGGCGGCGCGATTGCCGACGCCATCGCCCGTCATGGCGCAACACCGGCGGCCGGCCAGGCTTACCAGGCGGCGCGGCTGCAGCCTTGCCAGGATGTGATCCGGCTGGCGCGCGGCTTGGGCGCCTACATGCAGTCGCAGACCGGCAGCCGCAAGGGAAGCGTCGCGCGCAGCGACGAAAAAGTGGTGCGTGAAACCGCAGTCGATCCCAGCGAGGCGACGGTATGAGCCCGGAAAATCCGTAGCCAATCCGGGTGCATCGACAGGACCAGTCAATGAGGAAAAGTGGCAATGCAAGGCAGACGTAAATGACGGGGCAACAAAATCAGCAAGCAATGGCATGGAAGCAGCAGACAGCAAACAGCAATAAAGCGCAGTGCAAGCAATGAGCCAGCACCAGTACAGCAACCCAGCGCACTAAAACATCATCGACCAATCGAGGAGACAAACATGACGCAATCCACACCCAACAAGAATCGCCGCATGGTGGTAGGCGCGGGCCTTGCCGCCGCCACTTCGCCACTCTGGTTCAATATTGCACGGGCGCAGGCGGCCCCGATCCGTATCGGTTTTCCGGTACCGCTGACCGGCGCTTTTTCGGCTGAGGCACAGGACCAGGTGCGTGCCGCCGAACTCGCGGTCAAGGAATGGAATGCCGCTGGCGGCTATAACGGCCGCAAGGCGGAACTGCTGGTGCGCGACGACAAGCTGAACCCGGGCGAAGCCGCCACCCGTACGCTGGAACTGATTGAAAAAGACAAAGCCGACTTCATCGTCGGCTCGCTGTCGGCAGCGACCCAGTTGTCGATCAATGCCGTCACGCGGGCGCGCAAGGTGCTGTTCAATTCGATCAGCCAGTCCGACGCCATCAATGAAGCCAAGGACTGGAGCCTGTACACCTTCCATGAGGCGCTCAACCCGCACATGACGGCCGGCGCCGTGGCCCGCTATGCATTCCCCAAATTCGGCAAGAACGTAGTCTACCTGACTGCCGACTATGCCTATGGCCATGAAATGGTGCGCGGCTTCCAGCGTGCCGGCCAGGCATTCGGCGCCAAGACACTGGCCGATATCCGCCATCCGATCGGCACAGCGGACTACTCTGCCTTCCTGCCGCGCATCCAGGCACTGAATCCGGACATCATCGTGCTGTGCAACTTCGGACGCGACCTGGTCAACTCGGCCAAGCAGATCACCGACTTCGGCCTCAAAGCCAAGGCGAAGGTCATTACGCCAGTGCTGCTGTACACGGCACGCCAGGCCGGCGGCGCGGATGCATTTGAAGGCATTCTCGGCGGCACTTCCTACTACTGGGGCATGGAAAGCACGATCCCGAGCGCCAAGGCCTTCAACGACAAGTTCCGCAAAGCCTACGGTGGCGCCGTGCCATCCGACTATGGCGCATTGGGTTATGCCGGCATCCGCAGCGTGCTGCAGGCCGTGCAGAACGCCAAGGCAACCGACTCGCAACGGGTCAGCATTGCGCTGCGCCAGTTGCGCTATGACTGGTA
This sequence comes from Lacisediminimonas sp., assembly GCF_030645335.1. Lineage (GTDB taxonomy): Bacteria > Pseudomonadota > Gammaproteobacteria > Burkholderiales > Burkholderiaceae_D > Lacisediminimonas. Next base: position 29,933 of record NZ_JAUSNH010000084.1, read on the forward strand.
CAAGGGTGAGCAGTTCTACCGCAAGTGCGACCATCAGTCGGTGCAGTCGGTGATCATCGTCGAGTCCAAGTCCAAGAACATGAAGGACAAGTACGACGTGTTCAATGTCCTGTCGATCGAAAAGCCTGACGAGAAGAACCTGCGCAGCTGCGAAGAGCTCGGCCACAAAGTCACCACCTGATCCACATAGCCGGGGAGGAAACCACAATGGGTGAAATCACGCTCTCGCTGCTGGCGGCGCAACTGATGACCGGCATCGCGCTGGGCGCGGTCTATGCTTTGCTGGCGATCGGCCTGTCATTGATATTCGGCATGCTGACCGTCGTCAATTTTGCCCATGGCGCGTTTTTCATGGTGGGCGCCTTCCTCGGCGTCTATTTCCTGGGGCTGACCGGCAGTTTCTGGTTCAGCCTGGTGCTCACGCCATTGGCGGTCGGCGCAATCGGCCTGCTGACCGAGCGCTTCCTGGTGCGCCCGCTGTATGGGCGCGGCATCGACTACCCCTTGCTGCTGACCTTCGGCCTGTCGTGGGTGATGATCGAAGCGATGCGCGTGCTGTTCGGCATTGAAGGTGTGCCCACTTCGACGCCGGCGGCGCTGCGCGGCGCGGTCAACCTGGGCTTTGGCCATTTTCCGCTGTACCGCCTGTTCCTGATCGGCGCCACGGCCGTGGTGATCCTGGGCTTGTACCTGTTCATCGAAAAAACCCGCTTCGGGCTGATCGTGCGGGCCGGTTCGCGCGATCCGGAAATCGTGCGGGTGCTGGGCATCGACGTCGCGCGCGTGTGGTTGATCGTGTTCGGCATCGGCACCGCCATCGCCGGGCTGTCGGGCATCCTGGCGGCGCCGACACGGGCGGTCAATCCTGAGATGGGGATACCGATCCTGGCCGAGTCATTCGTCGTGACCGTGGTCGGCGGCATGGGTTCGCTGCCGGGCGCCGTCATCGCCGGCTTGCTGGTGGGCGTGGTGTTCAGCATGACCTCGCTGTTTGCGCCGGACTTGGCCGAGCTCTCGATCTTCGTCCTGATGGCGGTGGTGCTGCTGATCCGCCCGCAAGGATTTTTCGGCAAAGCCGGACTGATGAGTTAACCGATGCGCTCCTTCATTCACCTGATCGCCCGTCACCGTGTGGCAGCCGTGCTGCTGTTCCTGCTGGTATTCCCCTTGATCATGCCGTACGAGGCGCTGGCGATCAACATCATGATCTTCGGCCTGTTCGCGGTCGGCCTGAACCTGCTGTTCGGCTATACCGGCATGCTGTCCTTCGGCCACGCCGCGTTCTTTGGCGTGGGCAGCTACCTGACCGGCATTGCGATGGTCCACTTCCAGATGAACTGGATACTGGCCATCGGCGTGGGCGTGCTCGGTTCGCTGATCGTGGGCGCCATCGTCGGCTTCCTGGCGATCCGCACTCGCGGCATTTATTTTTCGATGGTGACGCTGGCGCTGGGACAGATCGTGTATTACGCGTTCTACAAGGCCGAGCGCTGGACCGGCGGCGAAAATGGCCTGCGCGGCATCACGCTGGAAAAAATACACCTGGGCGGGATAGAGCTCGACTTCCTGCATCCGCTGACCAAGTACTACGTGCTGTTCGTTTTTGTCGCACTGGCGCTGTGGTTCGTGTCGCGGCTATTGAATTCGCCGTTTGGCGCCGTCATTGAAGCGATCCGCGAAAACGAAAAGCGCACCGCCGCCTGCGGCTTTGACGTCGCCCGCAGCAAATTGCTGGTGTTCGTGATTTCGGCCGGCATCTGCGGGCTGGCCGGCACGCTGCGCGCCCTGCACTTGTCGATCGTGCCAATCGATTCGCTGCACTATATCCAGTCCGGCCAGGGCATCATGATGAGCCTGTTGGGCGGCATGGGCTCCTTCTTCGGCCCCTTCGTTGGCGCAGCGGTGTTCCTGTACCTGGAAGATGTGGTGACCACCATGACGCGACACTGGATGGCCGTGGTCGGCCTGATTTTCATGCTGTTCGTGCTGTTCTTCCCGAAAGGGATCTGGGGCAGCATCGTCGGCTGGGCGCTGCGCTACGCCGGGCCTGACGCGAAGCTGGAGGGTACGCCAGGCCAGCATGCCGCTACCGGACATGCAGCCGATGCAACAGGAGCGGCGAAATGAGCGCGCCTATCCTTGAAGTGGAAGGCATCACGCAGCGTTTCGGCGGCTTTTGCGCGCTAAACGATATCAACGTCAGCTTCCAGCCCGGCAAACTGACCGCCATCATCGGTCCCAATGGCGCTGGCAAGAGTACCTTCTTCAATGTCGTCAGCGGCGCGTTTGCACCGACAGCAGGACGCATCCGTTACCAGGGGCGCGACATTACCGGCCTGCCGCAACATGAATTCGCGCGCATCGGCATTGCCAAGAGCTTCCAGATCACGAACGTCTTCAAGCAATTGTCCGCGCATGAAAATGTCCGCGTAGCCGCGCAGATGCGCAGCGCCCGCTTCTCGCTGTGGCGCTCGCGCTCTTCGCTGCAGGACTTGATCGACAAGGCCGACAGCCTGCTGGAACGGGTCGGCCTGGCCTCGGTGCGCAACCGGCCCGCCGCCGACCTGGCGCACGGCCAGCAAAGGGCGCTGGAAATCGCGATGGCGCTGGCTTGCGATCCGACGCTATTGCTGATGGACGAACCTACCGCTGGCATGTCGCCGCAGGAAACCACGGTGATGATGTCGCTGATCACGTCGCTGGCGCAAGAGCGCACCGTGATCCTGGTGGAGCACAAGATGAAGCTGGTGATGGGCATCTGCGAACGCCTGATCGTGTTGCATCATGGCGAATTTCTGGCGGAGGGCACGCCGGATGAAATCCGCGCCAATAGCGAAGTCAAGCGCGTGTACCTGGGACAGAACTAAGGAAACCCATGCTCAAGGTCAATCAACTCAACGCCTGGTACGACCGCAGCCATGTGGTCCAGGACATTTCGTTTGAAGTGCGTCCCGGCGAGATCGTCACGCTGATGGGCCGCAATGGCGCCGGCAAGACCACCACCCTGCGCACGATCATGGGACTGGTTGCCAAACGCAGCGGCAGTGTCGTGTTCGACGGCCATGAATGCCTGGCGCAACCGGCGCACACGCGCTTTCATCTCGGCCTGGCTTATGTGCCGGAAGACCGCAAGATCGTGCCCGGGTTGACGGTGCGCGAGAACTTGCAGCTTGGCCTGATCGCCAAAGCCGGACGCAACCAGGTGGCGGAAATGATCGACGAAATTGCCGAGATATTTCCGCGCCTGAAAGAACGGCTCGACCAGGACGGCACATCGATGTCGGGCGGTGAACAGCAAATGCTGGCGATTGCCCGCGCCATGATGGCCAGGCCAAAGATGATCCTGCTGGATGAACCGTCGGAAGGCATCATGCCGATCCTGGTGGATGAAATGTTCGGACTTTTCCGACGCATGAAGCAGCAAGGAACGACGATCCTGCTGGTCGAGCAGAATGTCGAACGTGCGCTATCGGTATCGGATCGGGCGTATATCCTCGACCAGGGGCAGATTGTGCATTCCGGCGATGCGCACGAGCTGTTGGCGAATCAGGAAATCCAGGAGAAGTATTGCGCGGTCTAACCTCCTGAAAGGGCAGTCACCTCTGTTGCGAACCAGAACCGGGCCGGTCCAGCCGTTACCAAGGCCGCTTTCCCGATCTGGAGACTGCCTTGTTCAATCGCCCATCCCCTTCTTTCCCAAGCGCCGATTCGAGCCGCAACAGCCTGGTTTTTTCGTCGCATGGCCGCGCTAATCCGTCGCCGGAGCCACCGCATGTATTGCAGGCGCTTAACCTCGATTTGCGGCGCGCCTTCCTGCTCAAGTATCTGGCTTGCGGCGGTGACAAGGAAGTCGCGATAAAGCTGCGCGGATGGGCCCGCATCACCCGCGCGCATCGCGCTGAAGTGATCGGCTTGCTGAACGAGCCGGACCAGATGCTCGTGAGCATTCACGCGACCTACAGGGCGCTTTCGCGCTCGGTGGACTTTACGGCGCTGCCCTGGAATTCTCGACTAACGGTCGAGCATCAGTTGAAGCAGCTGGCGACCGACTATTCTTCCCTGCATCTGGACATCGGCGAGGCCTCGCGCTGGTGGCACGCCGGGGTCTCGCATTTTGATGCGCTCGGCAAGTTTTTTTCCCAAACGAACCTGCGCAACCTGGTGCTCAACTTTTCAGACATCCAGGCCGGCGACAGCGTGGTCAACGCCTGCCTGGCGCAACTGCGTCAAACAGCGGCTCGCGGCACAAGCGCAGCACCCGTCATGGCTCTGCACTGGCATCGCGCTGATATCGAAGGGCCAATTTTCGGTCTCCTGGATCAGCTAGCCGATGACCAGCACCTTGCAGACCGGTTCCGTCTGGTTTCCCTGGATGGGCTCAGGCTCGTGGTGCTGGACAATGCGCCGCTGGTATTTTCGGACGGGATGCTGCGGTATCTGGCCAGGAGCACCAAGTTGCGTTCGCTTTCCCTGCGCAAGATGCCAATTTCAGGACAACTCCCGCCCTTGCTCGCCGCCCTCGAACAGAATGATTCCGTAAACAAGCTCAACTTGGGGCGCTGCAACCTGGTCACCGCCGATGCCCGGCTGCTGGAAGCGTTCCTGTCTCGCCGAACCAGCATGCGGCTGGTGCTCGACGGCAACCTCATCGATCGCAATGATCCGATCTGGGAAAATCCGCGCGTGTCCGGTCGCCCCCCTGAAGATTGACTGCGTGTGCTGCAGCCCATTGAACGGCGTGTGGCTTGCGCCTACGCGGTGCATGACATGCAGCTGGCGCGGTATGGAGGGTTGGTGGGTCTAGCCGGAACCATCAGCGAGCAGGAATTGGCGTAGTGGCTCAGGTCCCGTCTGGACTCAAAGGCGCGGTAACCTGTATTCGATATTTTGATCGGTCTGGTGCGCCAACTTTTGCCGCACTTGCTCGAAAAAGCAGACTGCGGCGCTGGCCGCAACGTTGAGTGACTCGACCGGACCCAAGTGCGGAATCGCGATCGATGCTGTTGTCAGCCCCATCAATTCATCCGACACGCCGCGCCCCTCGTGACCGAACAACCAGGCGACTTCACCGTCTAGTTGAAGTTCATAAAGGCCAGCGCTGGCGTGCGAACTGGTGGCAAACGCGGGAATCTTTGCAGAGCGCAGGCTTGCCGCCAGGTCCACGTTCTCGTGGATCGTCAGCGCAAAGTGTGCGCCCATGCCCGCCCGCAAGACCTTGCTCGACCAGGCGAATGCCGTACCGGGTCCGCAACAGACGATGTCGATGCCCGCTGCCGCCGCACTGCGCAGGATCGACCCGACGTTGCCGGGGTCCTGCACATTGTCAAGCAACACGGCTGACCTGGTCAGCACCGGCGCCGGGCCTGGCATCGGCGTGGCGATCACGAATAGCAGCTCAATGCCGTGTTCGACCTGGCTCAGTTGCCCGAACAGTCCATCGGCCAGCACCATGCAGCTCGCCCCCGCATCGAGGCAGCGCGTGACGATGGCGTCGACTTCCGGATTGGCGCGCGCCGCCGCCCCCACCACGCACACTTCAGGCAAGCCGACCTGCTCCAGGTAAGCCTGGCACAGGTGGATGCCGTCGAGCAGGCATTGGCCGGCCTTCCTGCGCGCCTGCGTGCTCGACGCGAGTAGCCGCAAGGCCTTGTATTGCGCATTGTCGCGCGAGCTGATTGTTTTGGCGCTCATTGTCCAGGCTCCTGCTTGATGTCGGCCCGCGCGCGCATGGCGGCTTCCAGCACCGCCCTGACCGGCGCATACGACTTGCGGTGCACCGGAGACGCGCCATGCTGCGCCAGGCGCGCCAGGTGCAGCGCGGTCGGATAGCCCTTGTGCTGGTCGAAACCGTAGAGCGGGTATTCCAGATGCAACGCTTGAAGCGCAGCATCGCGCGAGGTCTTGGCCAGGATCGATGCGGCGGAAATGGCGGGAATCAGGTCGTCACCACCCACGATCGCCTCGCTCGGCACACTGAGCACAGGACAGCGGTTGCCATCGATCAGCGCCAGTGACGGTGTCACGCAGAGGCCCTCGATCGCACGGCGCATGGCCAGCATGCTGGCTTGCAGGATATTAAAACGATCGATTTCGGCTTCGGAACATTCAGCCACGCACCAGGCTATCGCGCAGGCCCGTATCTGCAGGGCCAGTTCTTCGCGGCGCTCGGCGCTGAGCTTCTTGGAGTCACGCAGCCCGTCGATGGGGCGCTCGGGATCGAGGATGACGGCAGCCGCATAGACCGGCCCCGCCAATGGCCCGCGGCCGGCCTCATCGACGCCGCAGACCAGGCGGTCGCCGCGGTCGAACAAGGATAATCCCAACGTAGCGGAGCGGCTCTTCATGGTGTTGGCACCTGGTGGTTGATCGCTTATCGCTTGCCAGCTGGCGCGACCGGATGCGCAGCCATCACGTCCAGCACCGCTTGCGCACTCAGGCTTGCCGTATTGCGCAACAAATCATGATGCATCATCGTGAAGCGGTCCTGCAGGCGGGTGCGCAGGCTTTGGTCGTCAAGCTGGCGTGACAGCGCGTTGGCAATCGCCAGCGGCGTGGCGGCATGCTGCAGCAGTTCCGGCACAACGAATTCACGCGCCAATATGTTGGGCAAGCCGACCCACGGCTGGTAGCCCATGTGACGCAATACCTGCCACGACGCCGCCATCATCTTGTAGGCGATCACCATCGGCTTCTTGAACAAGGCCACTTCCAGCGTTGCCGTGCCGGAAGCAACCAGCACGGCGTCGGCGGCGGCAATTGCGCGATGGGACTGGCCATCGAGGATGGTGAGCGGCACATCCGACAGTCCCGCCTGTTGCAGCAACTGGCGGAAATAGCTGGCCTGTACTGCGCCCGCCATCGGTGCGATCACTTGCAACTTCTGGTCGCGCTGCAACAGCAAGGCTGCTGCCTGCACGAAAGTCACGGCGTTGTAGCGCAGCTCGGACATGCGGCTGCCGGGCAGGATCGCCAGCACGCTGGCATCGGCAGCCAGTCCCAGTTGCGCACGGGCGGCGGCGCAGTCGGGCTCCATCGGGATGACTTCCGCCAACGGATGGCCGACATAGGTGACCGGCACGCCGGCCTTGCGGTAAATCTCTTCTTCGAATGGAAAGACCACCAGCATGTGCGACACGGCACGGGCGATTTTCTTTATCCGTCCGCCGCGCCAGGCCCAGATCGACGGGCTGATGAAGTGCACGGTCGGTATGCCGGCCGCGCGCAGTTGCGTTTCCAGCCCGAGGTTGAAATCCGGCGCGTCCACGCCAACGAATACGGCCGGCCGTTCTTGCAGCAAGCTGTCGCGCAAGCGGACCTGTATGCTTTTGATTTCGCGATAATGCGCCAGGACTTCGAACAGACCGCGCACTGCCAGCTTGTCCATGGGCACGTCGCTGTGGAAGCCCCAGCGCGCCATCTCGGGGCCGCCAATGCCATGCAGCCGGGCATCGGGCAGCAGCGGCCGCAGGCCTGACAACATCCGTCCCGCCAGCAGGTCGCCCGATGTTTCACCGGCAACCATCGCAATCGACACGGGCGGATGCGGCGTCATCCGCGTGGAAAAGGGACGCCCCGCCCGGTCAGCGGACAATGCCACGGCTTGCACTGTCCAGGAACTGGCGCAACGCAAGAATATGCGGCGCTGCCGCGAGGTTGGCGGCGGCCTCGGCATCGAGTGCCGTCTTGGCCTCTTCCAGCGTCAGGCTCGATTTGTACAGCAGACGATAAGCAGTTCGTATGCCTTGTATTTCATCCGGCGAAAAGCCGCGCCGGCGCAGGCCCTCGACATTGATGCCGCGCGGCGCGACCGGACTGCCGCCGGCAAGCACGAACGGCGGCACGTCCTGGCTCAGGCTGGCGTTCATGCCCACGAAAGCGTGCGCACCGATCTTGCAGAACTGATGCACCGCCGCGAAACCGGACAGGATAGCGTGGTCGCCCACATGCACATGGCCTGCGAGTGTGGCGTTGTTGGAGAAAATCGTGTGGCTGCCGACCTGGCAATCATGCGCCAGGTGTACATAGGCGAGTATCCAGTTGTCGTTGCCCAGCCGGGTAACACTGGCGTCCTGCACGGTGCCGGTATTGAACGAGCAGAATTCGCGGATGGTGTTGCGGTCGCCGATTTCGAGCCGGGTATCTTCGCCGGCGTATTTCTTGTCCTGCGGCGCTGCGCCCAGCGAACAGAATTGATAGATCACGTTGTCGCGGCCGATCGTGGTGTGCCCTTCTATCACCACATGCGGGCCGACGCGGGTGCCGGCGCCGATCGTGACATGGGGACCGATGATGCTGTAGGGCCCGACTTGCACAGTGGGGTCCAGGTTTGCATCGGGGTCGACAATTGCTGTCGGGTGAATGCCGCTCATTGCTGTTCCATTACTCGAATACTTCGTTGCCGCAAAGCGTCAGCGGCATGCCGCGAATATGCCCTTGCACACCAGGGATCACGCGATTAAGTGATAGCGTGATTATTACGTGATTTATTACGTGATTACGCGATCATGCCGCAGGTTGGCTGGCGTCGCGCGCGCTGCGCATCGTGCACATCAGGTCGGCTTCGACTGCGGTGTGGCCGTCGACCGTGCCGCGCGCCGTATATTTGTAGATGCCGCGCGATGCGCGCACCAGCGCCACTTCCATGCGCAACTGGTCGCCCGGCTGCACCGGCCGCTTGAAGCGGGCATTGTCGATGCCGGCAAAGTACACGACAGAATTCTCGTCCGGCTTGTGGCCCATGGACAGGAATGACAGGAGCGCGGCGGTCTGCGCCAGGGCTTCGATCATCATCACGCCCGGCATCACCGGCTTGTGCGGGAAATGGCCGTTGAAGAATTCTTCGTTGATCGTCACGTTCTTGATGGCGACGATGGTCTTGCCCGACTCCCAGTCCAGCACACGGTCAACCAGCAGCAGCGGATAGCGGTGCGGGAGGTATTCCTTGATCTGGTTGATGTCCAGGGTCTTCATTTCTTGCGCTTGCATGTCAGGTTTCTTCTTTCTTTGCTTTGATTTCCTTCACCGCCTTTTCCAGCTCCCGTACCTTGTCCCGCATCGATTCGAGATTGCGTACGATGGCTGCGCTCTTTTCCCAATCCGCGTTTTTCGCCAGCGGATAGAACCCGGTGTACTGCCCTGCCTCGTGCAGCGAACGCGACACCAGGCTACCGGACGAGACGTGCACGTTGTCGGCTATCGTCAGGTGGCCCAGCACCATGGCGGCACCGCCAAACGTACAGTGCTTGCCGATGGTCGCGCTGCCGGCCACGCCGACGCAACCGGCCATGGCAGTATGCGCGCCAATATGGCAGTTGTGGGCGATCTGAATCTGGTTGTCGAGCTTGACGCCGTCTTCGATCACGGTATCGGCCAGCGCTCCGCGGTCGATCGTGGTGTTGGACCCGACCTGTACATCGTCGCCCAGCACCACCCGGCCAGTTTGCGGAATCTTGATCCAGGCGCCGGCATCGCTGGCGAAACCGAAACCATCGCCACCGATCACCGCGCCGGAATGGACAATGCCGCGCTCACCGATCTGGCAGCGGGCATGGAAGGTGACGCGGGCAAAAAAATGCGTGCCGCGGCCAATGCGCGCATCACGGCCGATAAAGCAGCCACTGTCCAGCACGCAATCGTCGGCGACCTCGGCGCCTGCCTCGATCGTCACATGCGGCCCGATACAAGCGGTGGCGGCGACGCGGGCGGCAGGATCGACTGCGGCAGTGGGATGGATGCCGGGGACAATCGGCACGGCATTGCATGCAGCAAAATATTGCGCGGCGCGGGCGAACCAGGCGTAGGGGTTGGGCGTCAACACGCGCGCGCCGGTGTAGGCGGCGCCGACCGCTTCACTGTCGGCGGCGGTCATGACCAGCACCGACGCCCGGCAGGAACGCGCCTGCTCGCGGAACTTGCGATTGGAAAGGAAAGCGACCTGCGAGGCGTCAGCAATGTCGATTGGCGCGATGCCGGCCACCGGCAGCGCGGGGCTGCCGACCAGCTCTCCGCCCAGGCGCCCAACCAGTTCTCCGATACTTGTGCTCATCGTCGCCTGTAACGGGCCAAGCCCTTATTTGGCGTTGTTCAGCGCCTTGATCACTTTGTCAGTGATGTCGATACGCGGACTTGCGTAGACTGCTTCCTGGAACACGATATCGAACTTTTCGGCTTCGGCAATCTGCTTGATCACCCGATTGGCGCGCTCGAGCACGGCGGACAACTCTTCGTTGCGGCGCTGGTTCAGGTCTTCGCGGAATTCACGTTGCTTGCGCTGGAAATCCTTGTCCAGGTCGGACAGTTCGCGTTGGCGTCGAACACGATCGGACTCCGACAGTACCGGCGCATCCTTGTCGAGCTTGTCCGACAGGCTCTTGATGCGCGTAGCCAGGTCCTGCAATTCCTTGTCGCGCTTGGAAAACTCTTGCTCGATCTTGGCGGTGGCGATTTTGGCGGGTGTGGCATCGCGGAAAATCCGCTCTGTGCTGACGAAGCCGATCCGCCCCGCGTCCTGAGCCACTGCCTCAGTCCACAGAAAGGCAGTTGCAGCGAAAACCGCGAACAACTTCAGGATGCTATGCGATGACTTCAAGATTTTCTCCGTATCAATTTCAATTGCTGTGTTCGATGAGTTGGTTTCAGCTTGGGGTCCAGGTCAGAAACCGGTGCCTAGCTGGAACTGGAAGGCCTGGGTCCGATCGTTGGTTTTCGAGTTCAGCGGCTTGCCGAAGCTCAGCTTCAGCGGTCCGACCGGCGAAATCCAGCTGATGCCCAATCCGACAGAATAGCGCAGGTTGCTGACATTGATCTTTTCGCCTGCATCGAGGTTGAATACCTGGCCGGCGTCGAAGAACGTAAACCAGCGCAGGGTCCGGTCTGCGCCAGGCATCGGGAACTGCAATTCCGCATTGGCGATCAGGCGTGCCTGGCCACCGGTCGGGTCGACGCCGGCGACCGGGCGCCCTTGCAGCGTCGAGCCGGAGCATCCGCGCACCGAGCCGCTGCCGCCGGCATAGTAAGTCTTGAACACCGGATAGATC
>NZ_JAUSNH010000088.1 GCF_030645335.1 Lacisediminimonas sp.
TTGGGGATCAGGTCGGCGCGTCGTTGATACTGGTTCACGACTTCGCTCCATGCGGCCTTGGTGGTCTCGTCCTTGCTCTGGAATTCATTGTAGCCACAGCCGCTCAATAACACGCCCAGGACAGCGACGGCCAGCCAACTCGTCCATTTTTTCATTGATATTCTCCAGGGTTAATTGGGGGTGATGTGCGCTAGGTCGTCAGATGGGGGCAAGCGGGCGCGGTTTCAACAGCACGGCGCTCATCGCAACCAGGATCAACAGTATGGCTGCATAGTCCTGCCAGTGCGGTGATTCGTTCAGTATCCAGGCGCCTGAGAAGACGCCGACCACCGGGATCATCATGACTGAAATGCTGGATGCCACCGGCGGCAACAAGCGCGCCAGGCGGAACCACATCACGTGTACCAACCCGAAAATGATGATGCCGTTGTAGAGGATGGCGCCGGACTCGGCGGCAGTCGGCATGCGCCAGCCGTCGCGCTCCAGCACGATCGCGCCGATGGACATGACAATGGTCGTGATCACGAGCATCCAGAAGGTCAGTGCAATGGTCGACAGATCGATCCGGGAACGCTTCATGGCCACCGTCCCATATCCCCATGCCGCTGCACCGATCAGAATGATCACGCTGCCCAGCGGCTGTCCGGCAATATTACCGAACTCGCTCGACAGCAACAGCAATGCACCGATGAGCGCGCAAACTATGCCAAACCAGGCACGGCGCGGTATTGACTCGCGGAAAAAAATCACGCCGGCAAGCACCGCCCATACCGGCATCGTGTAGCCGAGTATGGCGGCGCGGCCGGAAGAGAGCATGCGTACGCCGTACACGATCAAGGTGTGCCAGATCAGCATGTTGGGTATCGTGAGGCGGAGGATCGGCATCAGGTGATCAAGCCGCAGCGATAGTGATTTTTGCTGGTAGCGGGCGGCCAGGGCAATCAGCGGCAAGCCAATCATCATGCTCAGTACGCGAAAGGATAGTGGCGGGAAATCCTGAACGCCGATTTTCATGATGGGCCAATTAAAGCCCCAGCACACTGTCACTAAAACGACCATCAGCCAGTCGCGGCGGGAGAGGGATGTCATGCCGGAACGATAGCATGACACGGTACAATATGCTCCCGCCTGCGGCCTTGCCGGCGCTCACAGAAAGCGATTGAATCTTGAGCTTTGTCGAAAAATTAGGTGCAGCATGGACCAGTCAGGGGTCGATGCTGTGTGTCGGGCTCGATCCCGATATCGCCAAATTCCCGGCCGAACTGCGCGGCCGCCCCGACGCGGTTGCCGAATTTTGTATCCGGGTGGTCGACGCCACCGCGCAATTCGCTTGCGCATTCAAGCCGCAGATTGCTTACTTCGCTGCGCTCCGGGCTGAGGAGCAGCTGGAACAGGTGTGCCGCCATGTGCGTGAGCGGCATCCGCACTTGCCGCTGATACTCGATGCCAAACGCGGCGACATAGGCGCTACCGCCGAGCAATACGCACGAGAAGCCTTCGAGCGCTACGACGCCGACGCCGTCACCGTCAATCCCTATATGGGGCAAGACTCGATTGCGCCCTACCTGGAATGGCGCGATCGTGGCGTCATCGTACTTTGCCGGACGTCCAATCCCGGCGGCTCCGACCTGCAATTCCTGAACGTCAACGGTCAACCGCTGTACCAGCATGTTGCCGAACTGGTTGCCAACAAATGGAACACGAACGGTCAATGCGGCCTGGTGGTGGGCGCGACTTTTCCGGCCGAACTGGCCGAAGTGCGCCGGATCGTCGGCGACATGCCGCTGCTGGTGCCGGGCATCGGCGCGCAGGGCGGTGACGTGGAGGCAACGGTGCGGGCGGGAATGGACGCATCGGGGGCCGGCATGATGATCAGCTCCTCGCGCGCGATCCTGTATGCCAGGCCGCAAGCCGATGAAACTGCGTGGCAGGCCGTGGGCCGGGCCGCAAAAGAAACGCGCGACGCCATACGGGCCGCCGGCTTGCCCGCTTGATTGCTTATTCTTCGAGTTGACGCAACAGGCAGGCCAGCGCGTGCGCCACTGCCTGGTCTCTAACCGCACGCCGGTCACCTTCGAACACGCGGCGCTCGGTGCGTGTCTTGTTGCCGACCTGCCAGCCGAAGCACACCGTACCCACCGGCTTGCCAGGTACCGCGCCACCGGGACCGGCAATGCCGGTCGTCGATACCGCTACGCTTGCACTGCTGTTGTCGACCGCCGCCTGCGCCATCGCCGCTGCGATTTCCTCGCTGACTGCGCCATGCTGCGCAATCGTCGCGGCCGGAATGGACAGCAGCTCACTCTTGGATGCATTCGAATAGGTCACAAACCCGCAATCGAACCATTCCGATGAACCGGGTATGTCGGTAATGGCCTGGGCGATGCCACCGCCGGTACAGGATTCCGCTGTTGCCATCAAAAGTTTTCGCCGCTTGAGCGCCTGCCCGACGCTAGCCGCCAGTGCGGTTATGTTTTCCATGCCTGCAGTCTCCATGCTTGTTTCTGGCCACCCTTTTCGCGGGCGGTCCGGTTGCGATCATTGGAATTCGACCAGAACAGCTTTCAGATTACACGCCACAGCGCGAACAGCAAGAGGGTGTAGAACGCGGCAATGATGTCGTCCCACATTACACCGAATCCACCCTTGATGTGACGGTCAAACCATCCGATCGGTGGCGGCTTGACCATGTCGAAAATCCGGAACCAGATAAAGGCCCATAACTGGGTTGCGGCAGGCACCGGTGCAAGCAGTAACAGCACCAGCCAGAACGCGATGATTTCGTCCCACACCATGCTGCCGTGATCGCTGATTCCCAGGTCGCGTCCGGTCTTGCCGCAGGCCCAGATGCCGAGCACGAATCCGGTGGCGATGATCACGGCCCAGGCGCCGGTACTGAAAACATCCGGCCAGCGACTGCTGAGGATATTGAATGACAGCCATGCCAGCAGCGTGCCTGCCGTGCCGGGCATGATGCGCGACAAGCCGCTGCCAAAGCCCTGGGCAATCAGGTGCGCCGGGTGCGCCAGCATGAAGCGCGAACCGGGCTTGCTGACCAGGGCGGTCTGCCCGCTTTCAAGAGTAGTCATTATTTGAAGTGATCGAATGAGTGCAAAACGAGCTGGACCGGCTGCGCGCGGGCATCCTGCAGGCGCAAGCCCGGTGCGCTGTCGATGACGCCGATACGCGTGACCGGTGTTGCTGCTGCGCCCGCCGCTGCCAGTACTTCGTTGCGTGCCGATGCCGGCGCAGTAAAGCACAGTTCATAGTCGTCGCCGCCGGCCAGCGTGTAATGGCGTCGTCGCTCCAGGCTCTGGCCGTGCAATGCGGCGCCCGTGGGCACCGCATCGACGTTGATCGTGGCGCCCACCTTGGCCTGCTCCAGGATGTGGCCCAGGTCGCCGCACAGCCCGTCTGAAATGTCGATCGCGGCATGGGCGATGCCGCGCAGCGCAGTGCCGAGCAATACGCGCGGTGTGGGCCGCAGCAGGCGGGCGTCGGCCTGCTGCATGGCCGGCGTCTCGAGTTCGATTTCGTTCAGATGGGCAGCCAGTGCCAGCCGGGCTTCGCCAAAGCTGCCTGACACCCAAATGTCATCGCCCACGCAGGCGGCACTGCGCCGCAGGGCTTGCGCCAGCGGTACTTCGCCCAACACCGTGATGCAGATATTGAGCGGCCCGCGGGTGGTGTCTCCACCGATCAGCGGGCATGCAAACTGGTCGGCCAGCGCGAACAAGCCATCGGAAAACGCAGCAAGCCAGGCTTCATTGGCCGATGGCAGCGACAGCGCCAGCGTGAATGCCAGCGGCTGCGCGCCCATGGCTGCCAGGTCGGACAGGTTGACCGCCAGGGACTTGTGTCCAAGCGATGCGACATCGACATCCGGGAAAAAATGCCGTCCCTCGACCAGCATGTCGCACGATATTGCCAGGTGCATGCCCGGTGCGGGCGCAAGTAACGCACAGTCGTCGCCTATACCCACGGCCGTGCGGCTTCCCGCCGGCAGGGGACGTTTGAAATAGCGGGCAATCAGGTCGAATTCGGACAGCATCCCGGGATTGTACCCAAGCTATCGCTGCTGTCCGAAAGCGCGATGCTGCCGCGTCATCCGGATCAGGCCTCGACCATGTCGAAGTCCGCCTTGGCGACGCCGCAATCGGGGCAGGCCCAATCATCGGGAATGTCGGCCCAGAGTGTGCCGGCCGGAATGCCTTCATCGGGCATGCCGATGCTTTCATCGTAAATAAAGCCACAAACGACGCATTGGTAGGTTTTCATGTTTTTCCCTTGTTTAAATGGTGGAATCGGTTGGAGCTGGCGCCGGGATCAGGCTGCACTTTTGATCGAGTCGAGCACGGACTGATAGTGGTTGGCATGGCGCTCTTCCACCTTGGCCAGCGCGGCGAAACGCTTGGCCGCTTTTTCCAGCGTGCGCTTGAAGTTTTCGGCATGCTCGCGCGACTCGGCGATCTGGTCATCGTATTCAGCGACTGCCGCGGTATTGCCTTCTTCCTGTGCCAGGTGGCGGAATTTCGGATACATCTCGGTGTACTCGTAGGTCTCGCCTACGATGGCGATTTCCAGCGATTTGGCGGGTGTCATTGCCGCCTTCGGATACAACAGGTCGAGATGACCGAATGCGTGCATGACTTCCTGGTCGGCAGTCGCCTCGAAAGCGCGGGCAACGTCTTCGGCACCGGCTTCTCGTGCGAGTTTGGCGAAATAACGGTACTTGATGTGTGCCATCGATTCGCCGGCGAAGGCGGATTCCAGATTTTCTATCGTGATCGACTTGTTTGGATTTGCCATGATTCATTCCTCGGTTGGTTATTCTGCTGGGCGCTTTCAAGCGCGACAGGACGAATGATAGGGTCACCGCGTCAATTAATAAATTTAATTGTTTATATGTATCCGATAGTATTTTTCGATAGCGATCGGGCGATGCAATCAGAAACACGGTATTGGCGGCAATTTCGTCTGCTAAAATCTGCGGCTTTCCCCAAGCAACCCAAAGGCCCGCAGTGATGGATCCTTCGAAAGACGAACAAGAACAACTCCGCCAGCAATTCCGCCAGGCGGCGCTCGAGTACCACGAGTTTCCGACGCCCGGAAAAATCAGTGTGACGCCGACCAAGCAATTGACCAACCAGCGCGACCTGGCGTTGGCCTATTCGCCTGGCGTTGCGGCCGCTTGTGAAGAAATTGCCGCCGATCCGACCAAGGCATTCCGCTACACCGCGCGCGGCAACCTGGTGGCCGTCATTACCAATGGCACTGCAGTCCTGGGATTGGGCAATATCGGCGCACTGGCTTCCAAGCCGGTGATGGAAGGCAAGGCCGTGCTGTTCAAGAAGTTTGCGGGCATCGACGTGTTCGATATCGAAGTCAATGAAACCGACCCCGACAAGCTGTGCGACATCATTGCCGGCCTGGAGCCGACGTTCGGCGGGATCAACCTGGAAGACATCAAGGCGCCGGAGTGCTTTTACATCGAGCGCAAGCTGCGCGAGCGGATGAAGATTCCGGTCTTCCACGATGACCAGCACGGTACGGCGATCATCGTCGCGGCGGCCGTGATCAATGGCCTGAAAGTGGTCAACAAGGACATGAAGGACTGCAAGCTGGTGGTCAGCGGAGCCGGCGCGGCTGCATTGGCTTGCCTGGACCTGATCGTCGACATGGGATTCCCGGTAGGTAACATCTTCGTCACCGACCTGGCCGGCGTGGTCTATACGGGGCGCAAGGAGTTGATGGATCCGGACAAGGAAAAATTTGCCCAGGACACGTCAGCGCGCACGCTGGCTGAGGTCATTCCCGGCGCCGATATTTTCCTTGGCCTTTCCGCAGGTGGTGTGCTGAAGGCCGACATGGTGCGCGCAATGGGCGATCGGCCGCTGATACTTGCGCTGGCCAATCCAACGCCGGAAATCCTGCCCGAAGAAGTGCGCGAAGTGCGCAGCGATGCGGTCATCGCGACGGGCCGTTCGGATTACCCGAACCAGGTCAACAACGTGTTGTGCTTCCCGTATATTTTCCGCGGGGCACTCGATTGCGGCGCGACGACGATCAATCGGCAGATGGAGATCGCTTCGGTGTACGCGATCGCCGAACTGGCGCAGGCCGAGCAATCCGACATCGTTGCCACGACCTACGGCATCACCAACCTGTCGTTTGGTCCGGAATACATCATTCCCAAGCCATTCGACCCGCGTTTGATGAGCCGCATCGCACCCGCGGTGGCGCGGGCGGCGGCGGAGTCCGGTGTCGCGGTGCGACCGATTGCGGACATGCAGGCATATACAGAGAAGCTGGACCAGTTCACTTATCGCAGCGGCTCCTTCATGAAGCCGATTTTCGGCATCGCCAAGAAGGCCAATGCGGCCAAGAAGCGCATTGTCTACGCCGAAGGCGAGGAAGAGCGCGTGCTGCGCGCGGTGCAGGTGGTGGTTGACGAAGGGCTGGCCAAGCCGATCCTGGTCGGCCGTCCGGCGGTGCTCAAGCAGCGTATTGAGCGCTTTGGCTTGCGCCTGCGGCCGGAAATCGATTTCGAAATGATCAACCCGGAATCCGATTCGCGTTACCGTGACTATTGGCAGACTTATTACAAAATGACCAGCCGCAAGGGCATCAGCGAGCAGTATGCCAAGCTGGAGATGCGTCGCCGGCACACGCTGATCGGCGCCATGCTGATCCATAAGGGCGAGGCCGATGGCTTGATCTGCGGCACCTACGGTACCACCCACTTGCACCTCGATTACATCGACCAGGTGCTGGGCAAGCGGGAGGGCGCCAAGGTCTATGCGGCGATGAACCTTCTGCTGCTGCCGGACCGCAATGTGGTGCTGGTCGATACGCACGTCAACGAAAACCCGACTGCGGCCGAGCTGGCAGAAATCACGCTGATGGCCGCAGAAGAAATGCGCCGCTTTGGCATGCTGCCCAGGGCGGCACTACTCTCGCACTCGAATTTCGGCACCAGCAACAGTCCTTCTGCGCTGAAAATGCGCGAAGCGCTGGCGCTGATCCGCGAGCGTGATCCCGAGCTGGAAGTGGACGGCGAAATGCACGGCGACACAGCGCTGAACTTCGATCGCCTGAAATCGCAAATGCCCGACACGACATTGAAAGGCGATTGCAACCTGCTGGTGATGCCCAATATCGAGTCAGCCAATATTGCCTATAACCTTCTGAAGGTCGGTGCCGGCGGCGGCGTGGCTATCGGCCCGGTCTTGCTGGGATGCGCCAAGCCGGTACACATCCTGACACCATCGGCTACAGTGCGCCGCATCGTCAACATGACCGCGCTGTGCGTGGTCGATGCGGTGGCCCAGCGCTGAGCGG
>NZ_JAUSNH010000095.1 GCF_030645335.1 Lacisediminimonas sp.
AAGGCACCGGACATTCCGAGCATCCTGGTGGAGACAGCATTCATCTCCAACCCGGAAGAAGAAGCCAAGCTCATCGACAGCAATTACCAGGACCAGATTGCCGAAGCAGTCATGACCGGCATCCGCAAATACTTCGCGCAAAATCCGCCGCTGAGCAAAGGGCAGATGATGTGAGCAGGATGGCGGCGCTATAATTCGGCGATGAATACCCTGGTGCCCCCCGGTCGTCCGATACAACAGCTTCCTGACCAGTTGATATCGCAGATCGCCGCTGGCGAAGTGATCGAACGGCCCGCGGCCGTGGTCAAGGAATTGCTCGAAAACGCACTCGATGCCGGCGCCACGCAAATCATGGTGCGGCTCGAGCAGGGCGGCTGCAAGCGCATCTGCATCACCGACGATGGCCGTGGCATTGCCCCTGCGCAAATGCCGCTGGCGCTGGCTCGGCATGCCACCTCCAAGATCGCCTCGCTGTCCGACCTGGAAAGCGTAATGACACTTGGCTTTCGCGGCGAAGCACTGGCGTCCATCGCCTCGGTTGCGCAACTGACACTGACTTCGCGCACCGCCAGCGATACGCACGCCTGGGAAATCATGGCCGGCGGATCGCCGGCGCCGGCCTCGGCCGCAGCCGGCACCACGGTGGACGTGCAAGACCTGTACTACAACACGCCGGCGCGCCGCAAATTCCTGAAGACCGAGCAGACCGAATTCGGCCATTGCCTGGAAGTGGTGCGCCGCCTGGCGCTGGCGCGCCCCGATGTCGCCTTTTCGCTGGTACACAATGGCAAGACCGTCGACCACTGGGGCGCCGGCGAACTGGCGCGCCGCAGCACACAGGTCATGGGCGAGGACTTCGCCGGCGCCCGCCTGCCGCTGCACCAGGTCGCCGGCACGATCACGCTGTCGGGCTATATCGGCCTGCCGACAGCAGCACGCAACCGCGCCGATGCGCAGTACTTCTATGTCAACGGCCGTTTCGTGCGCGACAAGCTGCTGACCCACGCGGTGCGCGCCGCCTACCAGGACGTGCTGCACGGCGATCGCTTCCCGACCTACCTGTTGAGCCTGGACCTCGACCCGCAGCTGGTCGACGTCAATGTGCATCCCTCCAAGATCGAAGTGCGCTTCCGCGATGGCCGGGCGATACATCAGTTCGTGTTCCATGCGGTGCGTGACGTATTGGCGCAGACCTCGGCAACCGCGCACGGCACAGCACCGGCGCCGCAAGCCGCGCCCGCCCCGGGCCTGTCGTGGATACGCGAACAGGCCGGTTTGCCGCTGCGGGCGCAGGGGGGCGTGGCGCAGGACCTGGCGCAGTACGGCGCATTGTTCAACGCGGCAGCGTCGCCGTCGCTGGCTGGCGCCGCCACAACAGTACTGCGCGATGCCAGCGCCAGCCATGCCTTCGCAACATCGCCGTCGCCGGCTGGTGCCGAGCCTGCCGCCGACGAATTTCCGCTCGGCTTTGCGCTAGCCCAATTGCATGGCGTGTATGTGCTGGCGCAGAACGCGCGCGGGCTGGTGCTGGTGGACATGCATGCTGCGCATGAACGCATCCTGTATGAGCAATTCAAGCAATCGCTCGATGCCGATGCGGTGCAAATCCAGCCACTGCTGATCCCGGTCACTTTTTATGCCGACCCGATCGAGATTGGCAGCGTCGAAGAAAACCAGCAGGTACTGGCCACGCTCGGCTTCGACATTTGCGTGATGTCGCCGACCACACTGGCGGTGCGCGCCATCCCTGCCCTGCTGAAAAACGCCGACGCCCAGGCGCTGGCGCGCGACCTGTTGCGCGACGTACGTGAATTCGGCGGCTCGCAAGTACTGATGGAACGCCGCAATACGCTGCTCGGCACGCTCGCCTGCCATACCGCCGTGCGCGCCAACCGGATGCTGACAATCCCGGAAATGAATGCCCTGCTGCGCCAGATGGAAGCCACCGAGCGCGCCGACCAATGCAACCACGGTCGCCCGACCTGGGTCCAGCTTGGCCTGCCCGACCTCGACCGCCTGTTCCTGCGCGGCCAATAGCACCCGACCCGCCCCGATGAATCCCGACACCCGGCCACTGGCCCAGTTCGCCCATGCGCCGCTGTTGCTGCTGGTCATCGCTTACCTGATGATGCAGCCGCTGTCGACCGACCTCTACCTGGCATCGCTGCCCAGCCTGGCGACCACGTTCAATGTTCCCACCTCCACGGTGCAACTGACGCTGTCGGTGTTCGTCATCGGTTTCGGTTTTGCGCAACTGATCGTCGGTCCGCTGTCGGACCGCTACGGCAGGCGGCCGGTGCTGCTATGGGGCCTGGCCATCTACGCGCTGGGATCGGCGCTCTGCACATTCGCACCGTCGATCCAGTTACTGATCGCGGCCCGCGTGCTGCAGGCCATTGGCTGCTGCTGCGCCATCATGAATTCGCGCGCGATCGTGCGCGACGCCTACGACCCCGAGCACAGCGTGAAAGTGATCACCCGCGCCAGCACCTGGCTGGCGCTGGCCCCGCTATTGGGACCCATCCTTGGCTCCTACCTGCAAGTCACGTTCGGCTGGCGCGCCGCCTTCGTGGTACACACGCTGCTGTCGACCACGCTGCTGGTGCTGACCTTCTTGCGCCTGCCGGAAACCAACCTGCACAAGAATCCGGACGCAACCAACCTGGCCGGCTTGTCCGCCAACTTTCGGCTGGTACTGGGCGCGCGCGAATTCTGGGCCTACGCCCTGCCCGGCGCCTTGTCCTACGGCGCGCTGTTTGCGTTCATTTCGGGCGCATCGACCGTGCTGATACGGGTGCTGCAAGTGCCCACCGAATATTTCGGCTACTGCTTTGCGTTCGGCGTATCCGGTTATCTGTGCGGCACGCTGGTGTGCCGGCGATTGCTGGCGCGCATCGGCACGCCAGCCACCTTCCGCGTCGGGAGCACGATGTCGCTGGCCGCCGGCGCGCTGTTCCTGGCGGCCGTACTGGCCGGCCTTGCGCATTGGTCCATTGTCGTCATCGCCATGTCCCTGACCATGGGCGCGCATGGCATCAACTATCCGGTCAGCCAGGCTGGCGCGGTCAATCCGTTTCCGCGCCAGGCCGGCACGGCGGCTGGCCTGGCCGGCGCGCTCAGCATGCTGGTGGCATTCATCGTCGGCACCATTGTCGGCGCCAGCTACAACGGCACGCTCACCCCGCTTGCCGTGCTGGCCGGTGCGCTCGGCCTGTCGATCTTTGTGGCGGCCCGCATGTTCGTGCCCATGCAAACAGCAACATGACCAATCCTTCGCGTCCATTGGCGGTAGCCATCATGGGGCCGACGGCGTCCGGCAAGACGGCGGCCGCACTGGCCATCGCCAGCGAAATCCCGTGCGAAATCATTTCGGTCGATTCCGCACTGGTGTATCGCGGCATGGATGTGGGCACGGCCAAGCCCACGCCGGAACAACGCGCGCAAGTGCCGCACCACCTGATCGACATCCTCGACCCCAGCCAATCGTATTCGGTGCGCCAGTTCCGCGACGACGCGCTGCGCCTGACGCAGGACATCCTGGCGCGCGGCCGCCTGCCGCTGCTGGTCGGCGGCACCATGCTTTACTTCAAGGGCTTGCGCGACGGCCTCGATGACCTGCCCGTTGCCGACCCCGCAGTGCGCGCCCGGCTCGACGAAGAAGCAGCCCGGCTCGGCGTACCCGCGCTGCATGCGCGACTGCACACCGTGGACCCGGCCACAGCGGCGCGGCTCAAGCCCAACGATGCACAGCGCATCCAGCGCGCGCTGGAGATTTTCGAGCTGACCGGGCAGCCGATGTCCTCCCTGCTGGCCCGGGCCGCACCGGTGACGCTACCCTTCACGCTGCTGCCGATTTCGCTGGAGCCGTCGGACCGCGCCGTGCTGCATGCGCGGATCGCGGCGCGCTTTCACGCCATGCTGGCCGATACCGAGCATGGGCTGCTGGCCGAAGTCGCGGCATTGCGCGTACGCGGGGATTTGCATCCCGGCTTGCCGTCGATGCGCTGCGTCGGCTACCGGCAGGCATGGGAATACCTGGACGGGAAAATCGACCTGGCCGGCCTGCGCGAAACAGGAATTGCAGCGACCCGCCAATTGGCCAAGCGCCAGTTGACATGGCTGCGCAGCATGGACGACAGGATTGTCGTGGATTGCCTGGACCCGGCTGCGGCGCGGCAGGTCAGGCGCATCGTCGAAGAGCATCCGGACCGTGGGCGCCAGGCCTGATTTGTTGTCAACCAGACAGCAAAAACACGCATGCCGGTTCCTCGTTTTGCTAGCTGTTGCTGGCCGTTACGGGTAGGCGGGACAGGGGGCACGGGTTGACAGGGTTTCCGTGAAGTCTCATAATCCTCGGCTGTCCGGTGATATAGCTCAGTTGGTTAGAGCACAGCACTCATAATGCTGGGGTCGGTGGTTCAAATCCACCTATCACCACCAGGAACATCTCTAAAGGCCAATTTCCCGAGTGAAATTGGCCTTTTTTATTGTCCTGCCGTTGATGTGTCACTCCCTGGAAGTTGCAGGCCCGATTCGCAGGCTGGCGAGCACCGGGCACTGGCCCATGCGCAGTGAACCGGGGCAGTCCATCCATCCCGTCAATACGCGCTCACGCGAGAACCGCTTGCGCCAGGGCCGTGTACACGGGAATCCCGACCAGAATGTTAAACGGGAACGTCACGCCCAGGCTCAGGCCGAAGTACAGCGAAGGATTCGCCTCCGGCAGCGCGTACCGCAGCACTGCGGGCACGGCAATGTAAGAGGCGCTCGCAGCCAGGACCATCAGCAAGGCGCCATCGCCGGCAGGCAGGTTCAACAGGAAAGCCAGCCCCAGGGCCAGACCCGCATGCACAATCGGTCCCAGCACCGCATAGGCGATCAGCACGGGGGACTTGCCTTTTACCTGGGGCAGGTTACGCGCCGCCATCAAACCCATGTCCAGCAGGAAGAACGACAGCATTCCCTTGAACAGGTCGCCGGAGAAGGGCTGCATTGCGGCCTTTCCGGCATCACCCGTGATCAGGCCAACGACCATTGCGCCCAACAGCAGTAACTGGGCGCCATCCGTGAACGACTCGTGCAGTATCTTGCCAATGGAAACACCCTGCCTGGCCGCTTGGACGCCAATGACGGCAACTCCCCCTCCCAACGGCGCGGCCTTTTGCCTGAGTGCATTGGCAAAGACCACGGCGATGATGATGGCGGGCGACTCCATCAATGCCATCGCTGCGGCCATGTGCCCGCCATAGGCCACGTGCTGGTTTTCCAGGTATTGAACGGCGGTCACAAAGCTCACCGCACTGACGGATCCGTAGGTCGCCGCGACCGCTGCGGCGTCAAAGCCTGAAACAAATTGCCGCAGGATCCAGTAGCCCAACAAGGGAACGATGATTGCCAGCGCAATGGCTGCGGCAAGGCTGACCCCCACGTCGGCCGTCAGACCCGAATCAGACAGAGCAAATCCTCCCTTGAGCCCTAAGGCCATCAGCAGGTACAAGGACAGGAATCGCGAAATGGCGGGCGGGATTTCCAGGTTCGACCTGACTGTGCCGGCAAATACGCCGAAGATGAAAAAAAGGATCGCGGGATCGAGCAGGTTTTGCATGGGGTTTCTCCTTCTGCGCATCCTAAGAATTTCTTTCAATAATGTAAAATCGATTCTTGCATGTCTTTAAATAGATAAAACTCTATGAATGTCACCTTCCGGCAGCTCAGGCTATTCTTGGCGTTGGCCGATACTGGCAGCGTGAGCGCTGCAGCCAGGGCGATGCATGTGACCCAGCCCACCGCCTCCATGCAATTGAAGGAAGTCAGCCAGTCCGTGGGGCTGCCGCTTTATGAACTCGTCGGGAAGAAAATCTACTTGACGGATGTGGGCAAGGAGCTCGCTGCGACTGCTCGCTCGGTGGCACAGACCTGGGATGCATTTGAACAAGGCGTGGATGCCGTCAAAGGTCTGGCGCGGGGCAAGCTGCGGGTGGCTGTGGTCAGTACGGCGAAATATTTCATGCCGCGCTTGATTGGCAGCTTTTGCACCAGGCATCCGGCTATTGACGTTTCTTTGGAAATCCTCAATCGCGATGGCGTGGTGCATCGCTTGCGCGAAAACCTGGACGACCTCTACATCATGTCCATGCCGCCAACTGACATGGACCTCGGCGACGAGGTGTTCATGCCCAATCCCATTGTCGTGATCGCGCCGGCATCGGATCCGCTGGCTAGACAAAGCTTGGTATCCCTGCATCAACTCGCCCAACGCCGCTTCATTTTGCGTGAAAGAGGATCAGGAACACGGATGGCCGCCGACCAGTTCTTCCGCAAAATGAAATTCCGTCCCGATGTCCGGCTCGAGTTGGGAAGCAATGAGGCGGTGAAAGAATCGGTTGCCGGCGGCCTGGGTGTC
>NZ_JAUSNH010000099.1 GCF_030645335.1 Lacisediminimonas sp.
CGATTAACCAAACCGAAGCAAATAGACAAAGCAAGCCAAAATAAAAAAACCACGCCCCCCAATCGAAACACCCAAAAAAGAGCAAGCCGGCTCCCCGGCCCCCCCGCCCTCATCTATCACCAGAACCGAACAATGCACAAAAACTAGTTGTTTGTTTTCATCAAACCCCCGCCCTATGATCATCCCAACAAACCGGCCCCCCGACCGTGCCCCAAGCCCGTCGCCGGCCCGGCCCAGCACCGAACCCGACCACAAACGCCAATAAAACCAACCATGCCCGTCGAATCCCCAACCTGGTACGACATCGTCGTCAAAGTACTCAAGGCCAACCAGGTAAAGCTGGTCGCCTACGTACCCGACAACGTCCTCTCCCCCTTGATCAAGGCAATCCACGCCGACCCTTGGTTCACCGTCATCTGCCCCGCACGGGAAGAGGAAGCCGTCGGCATCGTCACCGGCGCCTGGATGGGCGGCTTGCGCGGCATCACGCTGATGCAGACCAGCGGCTTCGCGACCCTGCCCAATGCACTGGCGTCGCTGGCCGTGCCGTTCCAGATACCGCTGGTGATGATGATCTCCGAACGCGGCACCCTCGGTGACCACCAGCTCGGCCAGGCGATTGTCTGCCGCACCATGCGCCCGGTACTGCAAACCCTGGGCATCGAACATTTCGCGATTGAACGCCTGGACGACGTCGAATTCGTCGTCGAAAAAATGATCCAGCAAGCATTTTCGACGCAGGCACCGGCAGCCATCATCCTGTCGCCGCTACTGACGAAGAAGAGCACCGCTGCCGTGCAAAATTCAGCGCAAGACTAGGAAGGACACACAAGGCCATGGCAAACAACGACAACTCGACGCGCGATACCGCGAAAGTCATGAACCGCTCCGACCTGACGCGGCGGCTGGTGGCAAAACTGACTGCCCATGAAGCCGTGATCGGCGGCATCGGCAATAACAACTTCGACCTGTGGGCGGCCGGCCAGCGTCCTGAAAATTTCTACATGCTGGGCAGCATGGGCCTGACCGCGCCGATCGCGATGGGCGTGGCGCTGGCCCAGCCGCAACGCCAGGTGTTCGCGCTGGAAGGCGACGGCTCGCTGCTGATGCAACTGGGCGCGCTGGGCACCATTGCGGCGGCCAGCATGAAGAACCTGACCATCATCGTGTTCGACAACGGCATGTACCAGATCACCGGCAAGCAGCCTTCGCTGACGGCCAGCACGGTGGACCTGGTGGCGATGGCCAAAGGTGCTGGCCTGGCACAAAGCGCCTGGGCCGCCGACGAGGCGCAATTCGAGGGCATGGTCGAGCGCGCCCGCCAGGGCGACGGTCCGTGGCTGATCGCAGCGCGCATCGACGACCAGAAGCCGGCCGGCACTACCGACCGCGATCCGGCCCGCATTCGCCAGCGCTTCATGACGGCGATGGCCGACAACGCATAAGGCTGTCAACCGGCAAGGGAACACTATGTCAAAGCTACTGATCAACGGCGAATGGGTGGACGGTGAATCGACCCAGGTGCTGACCGAGAAATACCAGGGACGGGTCTACGGCGAAATGGCCGTGGCTTCCGCGGCGCAGGTCGAGCAGGCGGTCGGCATTGCGCTGGCGGGCGTCAAGGCGTCGACGCTCACGCCCTACGAGCGCTATCGCATCCTGTCGCAAGCAGCGCGCAACGTCGAAAGCCGGATGGAAGTGCTGGTCGGCCTGATGCGCGACGAAGCCGGTTTTACCCGCGCCGATGGCGAGAATGAGGTGCGCCGCTGCGTGCAGACACTGGAACTGTCGGCGGAAGAAGCCAAGCGCCTGAATGGCGAACTGGTGCCGATGCAAGCCGCCGCCGGCATGAAGAACCGCATGGGTTTCACGCTGCGCGTGCCGCGTGGCGTGATCTGCTGCATTACGCCGTTCAATTCGCCGCTCAATACCGTGGCGCACAAGGTGGCGCCGGCGCTGGCTGGCGGCAATGCGGTTATCTTGAAACCGTCCAACCTGACGCCGCTGACCGCGGTGGAATTGTGCAAGGCCTTGCTCGAGGCCGGCCTGCCGCCGGCGCTGCTGGCGCTGATCAATGGCCCTGGCAGCCGCATCGGCACCCAATTGCTGAACGACCAGCGCATCGCCTATTACGCGTTTACCGGCAGCACCCGGGTCGGCCGCGAGATCCAGCAGGCCGCCGGTTTGCGCGGCGTGCAACTGGAACTTGGCAGCATTGCCAGCACCATCGTTTGCCATGACGCCGATATCGACATGGCGATTCCCAAGATCATCAATGCCGGCTTCCGCAAGGCTGGCCAGGTGTGTACGTCGGTGCAGCGGCTGTTTGTCGATCGCCGCATTGCGGATGTCTTCATTCCGAAATTCGTGGCAGCGGCGAAAGCGACCAAGGCGGGCGATCCGGCCGATGCGGCCACTATCGTCGGGCCGATGATCAGCACGCATCATGCGCAGCGCGCCACGGCCTGGGTGGCCGAGGCGGTAGCGGCGGGCGCGACATTGCTGGCCGGTGGCGCTTGCGATGGCAATGTGATGCCGCCGACCGTGCTGCACAATGTGACGGACGGCATGCGCGTGTATTGCGAAGAGATATTTGCACCGGTGGTGTCGATCCTGGAATTCGACACATTGGATGAAGTCGTGCAGCGCGCCAACGATAGTCCTTACGGGCTGGCAGCGGGCTTGTTTACCAGCAGCCTGGAAACCGCATTCCGTACTGCGCGCCGGCTGGAATTTGGCGGCATCCATATCAATGAAGCGTCCAGCGCGCGGGTCGACATCATGCCGTTTGGCGGTGTCAAGGACAGTGGCTTTGGCCGCGAAGGTCCGGGCTATGCGATTCGCGAAATGACTGAAGAAAGACTGGTGACGGTGGCGTATTGATCGGTACACGATCAATGACAGGCACCAGCCTCGACGCCAAGGAACAAGCCGGCCGGACCGCAGAATGGTCTGGCCGCCCTGATTGACTCAACCGATTGACCTGATTCGACTGACTCGACACACTCGTGAAAAATCCTTCCGCAGAACCGAACACCTTGCGTGTCGCCGTAGACATCGGCGGCACCTTTACGGACGGCGTGGCTACGCTGTCCCCGGCTGGCCGCATCTGGGTCGGCAAGACGCCGACCACGCCATCGGACCCCGGTGAAGCCGTCTCCACCGTGATCCTGAACCTGTTGCAACAGGTGGCGCATTCGCTGGGGGCGGACGCACCGCGGCTGGCCGAGGTGGTGCATGGCACCACGCTGATCACCAATACCTTGATCGAGCGCAAGGGTTCGCGCACGGCACTGGTGACCACCAACGGCCAGCGCGACATGCTCGATATCGGTCGCGAATGGCGCTACGACATTTATGACCTCGACATCGTGATGCCGACGCCGCTGGTAACGCCGGCAGACCGGGTCGAGATCGACGAGCGGCTCGATGCGCGCGGCGCAGTGGTCAAGGCGCTGGGCGCCGACGAACTGGCCCGCATGTCGGCCGAGTTGAAAGCGATGGGAGTTGAGTCGGTCGCGGTGTCGCTATTGCATTCGTATGTCAATGACACGCATGAACGCCAGGTGCGCGACGAACTGGCGCGCGCCTTGCCGGGCATTGCCGTGTCGCTGTCGTCGGAACTGGCGCGCGAGATCAAGGAATTCGAACGCACCTCGACCACCGCCGCCAATGCGTATGTGAAACCGATCGTTGCCGCTTACCTGCAGGAGCTGGAAACACGGCTGGAAAAAATCGAGCCGGACGTGCCGCTGCGCGTGATGGTGTCGAGCGGTGGTTTCACGTCGGCCAAGTCGGCTGCGCAAACGCCGATCCTGCTGCTGGAATCCGGCCCTGCCGCCGGCGTGCTGTCGGCGCTGAATACGGCACGCCAGAACAATGTGCAGCAAGTGCTGGCCTTCGACATGGGCGGCACGACCGCCAAGGCTTGCGTGGCGGTCGGCGGCGAAGCGCCGGTGGCGCACTTTTTCGAATGCGCCCGGGTCGAGCGTTTCAAGCGCGGCTCCGGTTTGCCGATCCTGATCCCGAGTATTGAGCTCATCGAGATCGGCGCAGGCGGCGGATCGATCGCATTCTGCAACCGCCTGGGTTTGCTCAATGTCGGTCCGGAATCATCCGGCTCGGTGCCGGGTCCGGCCTGTTACGGCAACGGCGGCCAGCAGCCGACCGTGACCGATGCCGACTTGCTGCTCGGCTACCTCAGTGCCGACAATTTCCTTGGCGGCGAGATGACGCTCGACGTCAAGCTGGCTGAAAAAGCGATGGGCCGGCTGGCAGAGAAACTGGGCGTATCGGTGACCGATGCGGCCTGGGGCATCTACAACATGGTCAATGAAAACATGTCGAGCGCGGCCCGCATCCATATTGCAGAGAATGGCCACGATCCGCGCGATTTCTCGATGGTCGGCACCGGCGGCGCAGGCCCGGTCCATGCGGTGGAAGTGGCGCGCAAGCTGCGCATACCGCGGGTGCTGATTCCAATTGCCGCAGGCGCCGGTTCCTGCCTGGGCATGCTGGCTGCGCCGGCGCGGGTCGACCGTGCATGGTCCAATCCGCAGTTGCTGGCCGACACCGACTGGCCGCAAGTCGCTGCTGCGCTGGAGCAGTTGAAGCGCGAAGCGCAGGCCGAACTGGAAACGGCCGGTGCGTCCGATGTGGAATGGCGCATTGGCGCAGAGATGCGCTACTACGGCCAGGGGGCGGAAGTGCCAGTGTCGATTCCGTTCGAAGCGGTCAGCGCGAGTACTGGCGCTACCATCCTGGCCTCGTTCGAAGAGCAGTACCAGAAGCTTTACGGACGCACCGTGCCGGGCGCGCGCCCGCAGGTGATGACCTGGCGCCTGACCGGTCGCGCTGAAAGCCGTGGCCACCACTTTGCGTGGGGCGACGATCGCGTCAAGACCAGCGCTGCGCTGCGCGGCTCGCGCAACATCTACCTGCCATTGAAGAAAGAGTATGGCCCGGCCAATGTGTACGACCGCTATTGCGTACAGCCCGGCCAGGTATTGCAGGGCCCGCTGATCCTCGAAGAGCGCGAGTCCACCATCGTTGTTCCGGTCAAATCGGAAGTGACGATCCTGCCCGACCTGACGGTTTCCGTCCTGATCAAGGAATTCGATTAAATGACACTTGTTGCCCAACCCAACGCTGCCGCGCGCAGCACCAGCGACGCCGCCGCTGCTGCGACTGCTCCGCGTTTCAATTCGATCGAGCTGGAAATCTTATGGAAGCGCCTGATCAGCGTGGTGGACGAAGCGGCCGCCGCTTTCGTGCGCACCTGCTTCTCCACCCTGGTGCGCGACGGCAATGACTTTGCCATCGTGCTGACCGATGCCCAGGGCCGTTCGCTGGCGCAATCGACGATGAGCTTGCCCGGCTTCATTGGCTGCCTGCCGGCCACGGTGCGCCATTTCCTCGACAAGTATCCGGCGCCGACGATGAAGGAAGGCGACGTCTACATCACCAACGACCCGTGGAAAGGCTCCGGCCATATCCATGACGTGACAACGGTGACGCCGATCTTCCGCGACGGCAAGCTGGTTGCCTTTGCTGCGGTGGTGTCGCACTTGCCGGACATCGGCGGCAAACTGCGCAGCAACAGCAGCCGCGAGATCTACGAGGAAGGCTTGCAGATTCCGATGATGAAGCTGCTGGATGCCGGCCAGCCCAATACCGTACTGATCGAAATGATCACGCAAAACATTCGCGTGCCCGACCAGGGCATGGGCGATATCTGGGCCCAGGTATCGGCCTGCCGCATGATGGGTGACCGTTTGCAGGGCTTGCTCGATACCGTTGACCTCGACTTGCTCGGCGCGGAAGTGCGTGCGCGTTCGGAGCGGGCGATGCGCGAAGCGATCAGCCAGATTCCGGACGGCGTGTATCGCTCGACCGTGCAGCATGACGGCTTTGAAGCGCCGATCATCATCGAGTGCAAGCTGACTGTGAATGGCGACCGCATCGACATCGATTTCGCCGGCTCCAGCGCGCAACTGCCGCGCGCGGTGAATGTGGTGCCGATCTACACCTTCGCCTACACGGTGTATGGCCTGAAGGCGCTGCTGTGCCCGGATATTCCGAACAATGAGGGCAGCTTCTTGCCGATCACGACCGATGCGCCGCTGGGTTCGTTGTTCAACCCGACCTATCCCGCCGCCTCCGGCGGGCGCAGCGCAATTGGCCACTTGCTGCCGGCTGCGGTGTTCAAGGCGCTGGCCGATGTGCTGCCGGAAAAAGTGTGGGCATCGGGCTCACCCAATTCATCGATGACGATGTCGGGCGAGTACGGCGGCCGGCGTTATGCCGTGGTCAACTTCCTCAACGCAGGGCAGGGCGCGACCGCGCGTCGTGCAGGCTATTCGGCGCTGTCATTCCCGGGTAACCTCGGCAACACGCCGGTGGAAATGATGGAGAGCCTGGCGCCGATCCGTGTGTTGCGGCGCGCCGTGCGACGTGGCAGCGGCGGACGCGGATTGCACAATGGCGGCGATGGCATCACGTTTGAATTCGAGTTGCTGGAAGATGCGAAAGAGGCTTCTGCCTCGTTCCTGATGACGCAATTGAAGTCGGTGCCGGCTGGCCTGGCCGGCGGCGGCGCAGGACAACCGGGCCGCCTGGTGATCAATGGTGAAGTGATCGACCCGACCGAGCCGCGCATCCTGAAAGCGGGCGACCGCGTGATGATGGAAACGGCTGGCGGCGGCGCGTATGGCGTGGCAGTTTGAGGACGGCATGCGGGACACGAAAATAGCATTGGAGTGCCCCGCACCAGCACGATATCCTGGCACCACAATGAACAATACATCGACCCATAACGGGGAGTGAAAAAGGAGACTGCATGAACGAGATCAAACGATTGGACCAAAATGCCCGGCGCAGCCGCGCGTTGATACATAACGGACTGGTTTACCTGTCCGGACAAGTGCCTGACGACCGTACTGGCGGGGTCGAAGAGCAGGCACGACAAGTGCTAAAGAAGATTGATGATCTGCTTGCCGAAGCCGGTACATCGCGTGCACGATTGCTCAGTGCACAGATCTGGCTGAAGACAATGGATGATTTTGCTGCGTTCAATGGAGTCTGGGATGCCTGGGTCACCCCTGGCGAAACCCCGACCCGTTGCTGCGGCAAGGTAGAACTCAACGATCCCAAGTGCCTTGTTGAGATTGTGGCAATCGCAGCGCTATAACGCCGCCCGTAGAGCGGCTTTTATTTGGTCCAACTAGAGAGGTCTTTCATGTTTAAAAAATCAACAAAGCTGAGCCACGCATTGTCCATGGCCAGCATGGCTGCAATCACGCTCGGCGCGCTGTCGGTCTCGGGCGCCGTCATGGCGCAGGACGACTATCCATCCAAGCCGATCAAGCTGGTGGTTCCGTATGGTACTGGCGGCGTGTCCGACACCATGGGCCGGCTGACTGCCACGGCATTGTCGAAGGTCCTGAACCAGACCGTGGTGGTTGAGAACCGCGGCGGCGCAGGCGGCACGCTGGGCGCGGCCGTGGTCGCCAAGGCGGCGCCGGATGGCTACACCTTGCTGCTGACCAGCCCGCCGATGGTCGCGGTGACGCCAGCGCTGTTGAAGGGCATGAGCTATGACACCTCCAAGGACTTCACGATGGTCGGCACCATGGCGACCACGCCGAACGTGCTGGTCGTCAACAATGACGTGCCGGCCAAGAGCATCGTCGAACTGGTCAATTACGCCAAGGGCGCAGGCAAGGGCAAGCTCAGCTTCGCGTCCGCCGGACCAGGCAGCACCGGCCATCTGTCGGGTCATATCCTGCAGACGTCCACCGGCATCGACATGCAGCACATTCCGTACAAGTCGTCCGGCCTGGCTTTCCCTGACGTGATCTCCGGCCGCGTAACGATGGTGTTCGATTCCCTGCCTTCGACCATCGGCCATGTGCGCTCCGGCAAAGTACGGCCAATCCTGGTGATGTCGGAAAAGCGTTCCAGCCTTTTGCCTGACGTGCCGACCGCAATCGAAACCGGTTTCCCGAGCGCGACAATGAACTTCTGGGTCGGCATCGAAGGCCCGGCTGGCATGCCCAAGCAAGTGGTCGACAAGCTCAACGCGGCATTGAAAGTCGCGGTCGCGTCCAAGGAAATGCGTGACCAGATGTCCTTCCTGGGCGCCGAGCCGTATTTCACGACTCCCGCCGAGTTCACCGCGCTGCGCCAGGCTGACGTAGTCAAATACGGCAAGCTGGTGAAGGACATGGGACTCAAGCAGGACTGATGCCGCAGTACCGGCTGCATGCAGCAAGTGCATGCAGCCGGTGCGCAATTTGACCGGGCCGTGTGGGCGCCATGCCCGGCCTCGTTTATCCTGTAGCCCTCTCATCCCCGTCGCATCCTCCAGCATCATCATTGGCCAGGACACCATGGAAACAAAAGCAACAAAAGGCGTCGGCGCACCGCTGCGTCGCAAGGAAGACCATCGCCACTTGCGCGGCAAGGGACAATTCGTCTCCGACATCCGCATGCCCGGCATCCTCGACGTCGCCTTCGTGCGCAGTCCGGTCGCGCATGGCATCGTCAAGAGCATCGAAATACCGGAACAATTCAAGGGGCGCGTTTTTTCCGCCAGCGATTTCCCCCACGTCAAACCGATCATCGCCGTGCCCAAGGTGGACGGCTTCAAGTATTCCGAACATCCGGCGCTGGCGACCGACCGCGTGCGATTCGCCGGTGAGCCGATCGCGATGGCAATCGGCGCCAACCGCTCCGAAGCCGAAGATGTGGCTGACGCCGTGCTGGTCGATATCGAAGAATTGCCGGCCGTAGTCGACATGCTGGCCGCCACCCAGCCAGGCGCGTACGTCATGCGCGAGGAGTGGGGCGACAACGTCTACGTTGAAAAGAGCAACGCCTACGGTGACCTGGACTGGGCGCGCGCCAACGCCGCCGTCACGGTCACGCGCGAATACCGCATGAACCGCCAGAGCGCCGTGCCGATGGAAGGCCGCGCCATCCTGGCCGTATGGGACGACCGGCTGGACGAATTGCTGGTCTATACCGGCAGCCAGTCGCCGCACCAGACCCGGGTCGGCATGGCGCAGGCGCTGGGCATTCCCGAGCGCCAGTTGCGCCTGGTGACGCCGGACATGGGCGGCGGCTTTGGCTCCAAGCGCGTGCTGTACCCGGAAGAATTGATGGTCGCTGCGCTGGCGCTGAAACTGAAAAAGCCGGTGCGCTGGATTGACGACAAGCGCGAGCATCTGCTCACTGCCATCCATTGCCGCGAACATCACCACAAGGTCACCGCCTATGCCGACAGCCGCGGCAAGGTGCTCGGGCTGGAAGTGGAAATCTGGGTCGATGCCGGCGCCTATTCGCACTGGCCGAACGGTGCCTTCATGGAAACCGGCATGGCCGCGCGCAATATCCCCGGCCCCTATGACATTCCCAACTATCGCAGCCGCAGCTATACCGTGGCCACCAACAAGTCGCCGATCGGCGCCTATCGCGGCGTGGCGCGGCCGGCCGCCTGCTTCACGATAGAACGCACCATTGACGAAGTCGCGCATGCCGTCGGCCGCGAACCGCACCTCGTGCGCATGGAAAACATGGTGCCGCCGGAAGCCATGCCGTTTCGCAACGTCACCGCGCTGGTGTTCGATACCGGCGACTATGCCGAGTCGGTGCGCCGCGCTGCGACCCTGATCAATTTCGACGCCGTGCGCGCACGCCAGAAAAACCCCGAGGCGGACGGTCGCCTGATCGGTGTGGGCTTTGCCTCGTTCACCGAGCAGACCGCGCATGGTTGCGGTGAGTGGGTGTCGCGCGGCACGCCGGTGATACCGGGCTACGAGACCGCCACTGCGCGCATGATGACCGACGGTTCGCTGATGCTGATGGTCGGCATCGTGTCGCATGGCCAGGGCATGGAAACATCGCTGGCGCAGATTGCGCATGAAGAGCTGGGGATCGACCCGATGCACATCTCGGTGCGCCACGGCGACACCCAGGTGTCGGCCTTCGGCATGGGCACGTTTGCATCGCGCAGCATGGTCATGTGCGGTGGCGCCGTGGCCAAGGCTTGCCGCGCATTGCGCGCCAAGATGGCGGCAATTGCGGCCCATGTGCTGAAGTGCGATGTCGCGCAACTGCGCTTTGAAGACTGCGTCATCCACGGCCCGCAGGGATCGATCGGCTATGAAGAGATCGGCCGGATCGCCCACTTGCGCCAGGAGATCCTGCCCAAGGGCATGGACCCGCTGCTCGAAATCACGGCCACTTACGAACCCGCTGTCGACAGCGGCGTATTCACCTACGCCACCCAGGCGGCAGTGGTGGCGGTGGACCCGGACACCGGCAAGGTCGAGATCCTGGACTATGCCGTGATCGAGGATTGCGGCACGGTGGTCAATCCGCTGATCGTGGATGGCCAGATCATCGGCGGCATTGCGCAGGGCATCGGCAATGCACTGTATGAAGAAATACCGTATGACGAAAACGGCCAGCCGCTGGCCACCACCTTTGCCGACTACCTGTTGCCGGGCGCACCCGAAGTGCCTGCCATCAAGATCGGCCACATGATGTCGCCCACGCCGCATACCGAATACGGCATGAAGGGCATGGGCGAGGGCGGCGCGATCTCACCGCCGGCTGCGATTGCCAATGCGATCCGCGACGCCTTGCTGCAGATGGGCGGCGAGATCAACGAGACGCCGATGACGCCGCGCCGCGTGCGCGCCGCCGTCGAGCGGGCGCTGGCCAACAAGCACAAGGAGGTGTCGCCATGAAAGCGGCCAAGCTGACGTATCACCGCGCCGACTCGCTCGACAGCGCGCACGCAATCGACCGCCTGCACCAGGGGGCGGGCAAGTTCATGGCCGGCGGGCAATCGCTGATGCCGATGATGAATTTTCTCTACGTGATGCCGGATCATCTGATCGATCTCAACAAGGTCGGCGAACTCGCGTACCTGCGGTTCGACGCCGCCGCGCTGCACATCGGCGCGATGACGCGCCAGCGCGAACTCGAATTCTCAGCCGAAATCGGCGAGCGTTGCCCGATCCTGCACGAGGCGCTCG
>NZ_JAUSNH010000105.1 GCF_030645335.1 Lacisediminimonas sp.
GCCAAAAGCGGCTCCAGTTTTTACTACAGCTTCCTGTTCCTGCCGCAGGAACGGCGGCGCGCCATTACGGCGCTGTATGCGTTTTGCCGCGAAGTGGACGACGCCGTCGACGAAACCAGCGACGCCAGCGTGGCCGCCACCAAACTGGCCTGGTGGCGCAAGGAAGTCAGCGCCATGATGGCCGGTGCGCCTACCCATCCGGTGATGCGGGCACTGCAGCCGCACATGGCAAGCTACGCGCTGCAAGGCAGTCATTTGCAGGCCATCATCGATGGCATGGAAATGGACCTGACCCAGACGCGCTACCTGGATTTTCCCGGCCTGCAAAAATACTGCTGGCATGTGGCTGGCGTGGTCGGCATCCTGTCGGCCAGCATATTTGGCGCCAGTCATCCGGCGACCTTGCAGTACGCCGAAAAGCTGGGGCTGGCTTTCCAGCTGACGAATATCATCCGCGACGTCGGCGAAGATGCACGCAAGGGACGTATCTACCTGCCAGTCAATGAACTGCAACAGTTCAATGTGACCGCTGCCGATCTGCTCAATGCACGCTACAGCGACAACTTCGTGCGGCTGATGCAGTTCCAGGCCGACCGTGCGCGCGCCCTGTACAAGGAGGCGTTTGCCTTGCTAGCGCCTGAGGACAGGCGCAGCCAGCGCGCGGGACTGATCATGGCGGCGATCTACCAGACGCTGCTGGACGAAATTGAAGGCGAGCGCTTCCAGGTATTGAGCCAGCGGGTATCGCTGACGCCATTGCGCAAGCTGTGGCTGGCCTGGAAAACCTGGGTCCGGGGCTGATGGCAGCAAGTCCGGTGCGGCGCGTCGGCGTCATTGGTGGTGGCTGGGCCGGGTGCTCTGCCGCCTGCGAACTGGCACGGCTCGGAGACCACGTGGTGCTGCTTGAAGCTGCGCGGGAACTGGGCGGTCGCGCCCGGCGCATTGAAGTCAACGGCCGCATCCTCGACAATGGCCAGCACATCCTGCTTGGTGCGTATGCGGAAACACTGCGGCTGATGGCCCTGGTAGGGATAGCGCCGGCCAATTCGCTATTGCGCCTGCCGCTGCAGATGCATTACCCGCCCGGCAGTGGCGGCATGCAACTGCGCGCGGCACCGCTGCCGGCGCCGCTGCATTTGCTGCTTGCGCTGCTGCGCGCCGGCGGCCTGGAACGCGATGACAAGCTGGCCATCGCCCGCTTCCAGTCCACGGCGCGTTGGTCTGGCTGGACTTTGTATGACGATTGCAGCGTCAGTGCGCTGCTGGAGCGCTACGACCAGACGCCGGCGGTGATTCGCCAGCTTTGGCGGCCGCTGTGCATCGCCGCGCTCAACACGCCACCAGAGCGCGCATCGGCGCAGGTATTCCTGAATGTGCTGAAAGACAGCCTGGGCTCGCGCCGCAGCGCATCCGACATGTTATTGCCCAAAGTGGACCTGGGCATGCTGTTCCCCGATCGTGCGGCCGACTATGTGCGCCGCAACCAGGGCAAAGTGCAGCTTGGCGCACGCGTGCAAGGCATCATTCGCGGGGCTGATGGCTGGACTGTGGAGGTCGCCGGCCAGGCCAGCGAATGCTTCGACGCCATCGTGATGGCGGCGCCGCCGTGGCAGGCAAAAGCATTGCTGGAGCCATCCGTGCCTGGCCTGGTTCCCGAATTTTCGTACGAGCCTATCCAGACTTGCTATCTGCAATATTCACCCACGCTGTCATTGCCGCAGCCGTTCTTTGCCTTGCTCGACGACCCGGCTGCGGGCGATTACGGACAGTTCGTGTTCGATCGCGGCCAGCTCGATCCGATGGCAGCCGGTTTGCTGGCCGTGGTGACCAGTGCCTGGCGTGAACCAGAGGATCAGAAAGGGTCGGATGCGCCGGCGGCGCAGGCATCCACCATCGCCGGGCAATTGGCGCGTGCGTTCGGCGATCCACGCTTGCTGCACCCGCAATGGTCGAAAGTGATCACGGAAAAACGCGCGACGTTCTCCTGCACACCTGCGTTGCAGCGGCCGCCCAATGACACCGGCGAACCAGGCCTGTGGCTGGCTGGCGATTACACCGCAGGTGACTATCCCGCCACGATCGAGTCGGCAGTGCGCAGCGGGCTAGCCGCCGCCCGCGGACTGCATCAGTCCAGTTCGCGCACCTGACTCAGGGCCTGGTCGATCCGATCGACGGCGACCACTTTCAGGCCTTCGATTTTTTGCTTGGGCATGTTGGCCTTCGGTATCAGCGCGATCGAAAAGCCCAGCTTGGCGGCTTCCCGCAGGCGTTCCTGGCCACGCGGCGCCGGCCGGATTTCGCCGGCCAGCCCGACCTCGCCGAACACCACAAGCCCGCGCGGCAATGGCTTGTTGCGCATCGACGAATGAATCGCCAGCAGCACGGCCAGGTCCGCTGCCGGCTCGGTGATCTTGACCCCGCCCACCGCATTGATGAACACGTCCTGGTCAAATGCGGCGATGCCCGCATGCCGGTGCAATACGGCCAGCAGCATCGCCAGCCGGTTTTGCTCAAGACCGACCGACAGCCTGCGGGCAGATGGCACATGCGAGGCGTCGACCAGCGCCTGGATTTCAACCAGCAAGGGACGGGTGCCTTCTTGCGTGACCATGATGCACGATCCAGCCACCTGGCTGTCGTGCTGCGACAGGAAAAGCGCCGACGGATTGGATACGCCGCGCAAGCCTTTCTCGGTCATGGCGAACACACCCAGTTCATTGACCGCGCCGAAGCGGTTCTTGAACGCACGCACCAACCGGAAACTGGAATGCGTATCCCCTTCGAAATACAGGACGGTATCGACAATGTGTTCCAGCACCCGCGGTCCGGCCAGTGCACCTTCCTTGGTGACATGTCCGACCATGATGATGGTGACGCCGGTCTGCTTGGCGACCCGGGTCAGTTGCGCCGCGCATTCACGGACCTGGGCCACCGAACCGGGAGCAGAGCTCAATGCGTCGGAATAGACGGTCTGGATCGAATCGATGACGGCAACCTCGGGCTTGTGCTCAATCAGGGTCGCCAGTATTTTTTCAAGCTGGATTTCGGCCTGCAGCTTGAGCCCGTCCGCATCGATGGCCAGCCGGTGCGCGCGCAATGCGATCTGGGCACCAGACTCTTCACCGCTGACATACAACACGCGCTTGTTGCGCGACAGGTTGGCCAGCGCCTGCAATAACAAGGTCGATTTACCGATCCCCGGATCGCCGCCGATCAGGACCACGCCGCCAGCGACCAGGCCACCGCCGAGCACCCGGTCAAATTCGTCAATGCCGGTCGGGAAGCGCGGAACGTCAGTGGCGTCGATGTCGCCCAATGCCACCACCGGCGAGGTTTGCGCCAGCCCTGCGCGCTGGCCCGAAAACCGGTTGGCGCCGGATTCGACCACGGTCTCGACCAGGGTGTTCCATTGGCCGCAAGCCGGGCACTGCCCGCCCCATTTGTTGCTGATGCCACCGCAATCGGAACACGTGTACTGCGTTTTTGCTTTTGCCATGAATGCTGTCCGATACCTGGGTCCGGGGCGCACCCCGATGAATGTGGTTCAAGCCGCAGTAATGGGCGGCGGCGTGTCGTGCACCTGCCGGCGCACCCGCGGCGCCAGCGCGCACATCAATTCATAGCCGATGGTGCCGCAAGCCTGCGCCACTTCGTCGATTGACAGGCCGGCGCCCCACAGGATGACCTCGCTGCCCACACCGGCCGCCGGCACCTGGCCCAGGTCGACCGTGATCATGTCCATCGAGACACGGCCGGCGATGGGAACCCTGACGCCATCCACCAGCACTGGAGTGCCATCCGCTGCGCTGCGCGGATAACCGTCCGCGTAACCGCAAGCCACGATGCCGATCCGGGTCGCACGCTGGGCAATGAAGCGGCTGCCATAGCCAACCGATTCACCGGTCGCCAGTTGCTGTATGCCGATGATGCGAGCGGCCAGGGTCATCGCCGGCCGCAGGCCATAGTCAATGCCCGTCCCGGCACCCGGCGAGCCGCCGTACAGCATGACGCCGGGCCGGACCCAATGGCCGGGCACCGGCGTTGCCAGCAAGTCAGCAGCCGAATTGGCAATACTGAATTCGCCGGACACGCCGGCAATGGTCGTATTGAAACTCTCCGCCTGGGTCTGCCACGGCAATGGCGTCAGGCGCTCGTCTGCATCCGCATTGGCCAGGTGCGTGATGAATGAAATTTCGCCGACGTTAGGGTTCGCTCGCAGCCTGTCGAACATCGGACGGAACAAGGCCGGACGAAATCCGAGGCGGTTCATTCCGGTGTTGATCTTCAATTGCAGGTCCAGCCGGCGCGTCAGCGTGGCCATTTCGATCATGCGCACCTGCTCCTCGCAATGCACGACGAGGGAGAGCCGGTGTTGCGCCGCCAGTTCGACATCACCGGCATCGAACGCGCCCTCCAGCATCAGGATCGGGCGGCGCCATCCCAGTTCACGCAGGGTCAATGCGCCATCGAACTCGATCAGTGCCATACCGTCTGCACCGGCAAATGCGTTCACCGCATTGGCCAGGCCGTGACCGTAGGCATTTGCCTTGACCACTGCCCAGATCCGGGCGCCGCCGGCGCGCGACCGGGCCAGCGTCAGGTTGGATCGCATGGCGGGCAAGTCGATAGTGGCAACGAGTGGTCTTGGCATGGCGACATTTTCAAAAAGACGGCTGTCGGACGACACTCGCATTCTACCGGACGGCAGTGCGGCGCAAGACCGAAAAAGGCGGTTTGCAAAGCTATTCATGGTATAAAGCACGCGGGGACTTCGGGACACTAGAAATGCGAATGAATCGCGGTTTTTATACGATTATGGCGGCGCAGTTTTTTTCGTCGCTCGCCGACAATGCTCTTCTGATTGCTGCAATTGCCTTGCTGACTTCAATGCATGCGCCAGCCTGGATGACGCCGCTGCTCAAGTTGTTCTTTGTCCTTTCCTACGTATTACTGGCCGCTTTCGTCGGCGCCTTCGCCGACGCATTGCCCAAAGGGCGGGTCATGTTCATCACGAACCTGATCAAGATCGGCGGCTGCATGATGATGTTCCTGAGTGTCCATCCCCTGCTGGCTTATGCCGTGGTCGGTTTCGGTGCGGCTGCCTATTCGCCCGCCAAGTACGGCATCCTCACCGAACTGCTACCGCCTGAAAAACTGGTCGCCGCCAATGGCTGGATAGAAGGACTGACGGTTGCATCCATCATATTGGGCACGGTGATGGGCGGCGCGCTGATCAATGACCACGTTTCCCAATCGCTGCTGTCGTTCGACCTGCCGCTGGTCGACACCGGCATCGATACCCGGATAGAAGCGGCGCTGACTGTCATCATGTTCGCTTACCTGGTCGCGGCCATCTTCAACCTGAGGATCCCGGATACCGGCGCCCGTTATGCGCACCAGGAGCGCAACCCGATCCGATTGATTGTCGATTTTGCGGGCTGCTTCAAGACACTCTGGAAAGACCGCCTGGGCCAGATTTCCCTGTCCGTCACGACACTATTCTGGGGCGCTGGCGCCACGCTGCAATTCATCGTGCTGAAGTGGGCTGAAAAATCCCTCAACATGCCGCTCGACAAGGCTGCCATCCTGCAAGGCGTGGTCGCCGTGGGCGTGGCCGGCGGCGCAGTGGCTGCCGCCCGCTTCGTCCCGCTGAAAAAATCGCTGTCAGTGATGCCCCTGGGCGTGATCATGGGCGTTGTCGTGATCGCGATGACAATGGTCCATAGTGCCTACACCGCCTATCCGCTATTGGTGCTGATCGGTGCGCTGTCAGGCTACTTTGTGGTGCCGATGAACGCCTTGTTACAGCATCGCGGCCACGTGCTGATGAGCGCCGGCCACTCGATCGCGGTGCAGAACTTCAATGAAAACCTTTCCGTCCTGACCATGCTGGTGCTGTACGCATTCATGGTCAAGGTCAACCTCGATATCAATATCGTGATCGTCATGTTCGGCCTGTTCGTGGCCGGCACGATGCTGGCGGTAATGCGCCGTCACGCTGCCAACCAGCGCGAACGCGATTCACTGCACCTGATCGGCGAACACAAGCACTGACGCTCAGGGACGTAGTGATGATGTGGCGCCAGCGTACTGCCCGGCCCGGTGCGACCAGTCGTCGGGCACGATGAACCCGCGCTCGGCTTCGATCCAGCGGCCGCCCTCCTCCTCCATGATGGCAATCATCACCGGCATCGCCTGTTGCCTGAAAATTTCAAGCAAGGACGCTTGCAGTTGCGCATGGTTCATTGTGCCGGCCAATTCGGCAACGACAGGCGTTAGCCACTGCAGGCGTTCCAGCAGCTGGTAGCGCTCGCCCGATACGGCTCGCAATCCGCCCAGTTCAGTCCAGAACCCCCGACAATGATCCGCCGCCAGCCCCAGCGACGGTGACGGGCGCTGCGCGCAGGCCGGATAGAACAGCCAACCTTTTATCAGCGCCGCGACCGACTGAACCGGCTCCGTGAGCGCGGCAAGGGCAGCGGGATGGGTCGACAGTCCAAGCTGGCGCTCGATGATCTTCGACATCTTGGCGCCGAGATTGTCCGCCAGGTTGGGGCCGACAAAATAGTCAGCCTGCGCTGATGCCGGCTCGCTGCCGGGAGACTGCAGCAAATACACCTTGGTCGCCATTTCCCAGTGGACCAGCCGCTCGCCTTCACGCAGCAGGAAATCGAATTCCCCGACCGTAATCCCGCCTTCCCGCACCTGCAGGCCTTGCGCGACCAATGTACCGTGCTGGCGGAAATACCAGGTCAGCAGTTGCTCGGCATACCGTCCCAGCCGCGTGAAGTGCTGTACGGCCAGCAAGCGATGCAGCGGTTCGGGATTGCGGTCGAGTTCCCGCAACCAGTGAGCTGCACGGTTGCCGCCATCGGGCGCAAAGCTGGCAATCCGGCCTCGCCACTGCGGCGCGAGCGGGTCGAGCAGGTCAGGCGCATCAATCAGCCAGGCAAGTGAACGGACATGCGGGTCGCGCAGGTCCGACCAGCGGCGATGGAATTGACGCTGCGAACTGGATTGCGGGTCGTCAGGCAGCGGCGGCATGTGCAGTCATTGCCAGGCACAGGTCGCGCCATGCCTTGGCCTTGTCCGCCGGTTGGCGCAACAAGTAGGCGGGATGGTAAGTCACGACCAGTGGCAGGCCGCGATAAGTGTGCATTCGGCCGCGCAAGGAAGCGACCGGCGTATCGGCCTGCAATCCCAGCAGGCTCACCGCAGCCGATTTGCCCAGCGCGACGATCACATCCGGCTGGACCAGTTCGATCTGCCGCTGCAGGAATGGCAGGCAGGTGGCGACTTCCGCGGCTGCAGGCGGACGATCGCCCCCGTCCGCCGCAAGCGGCCGGCATTTGACGACATTGGCGATATAGGTATTCTCTCCGCGCTGGAGTCCGAGTGCCCTGATCATGTTGTCGAGCAGCCTTCCGGCCGGGCCGACAAAAGGATCGCCCTGCAAGTCCTCCTGGCGCCCCGGCCCTTCGCCGACGAAAAACCAGCGCGCCTTGCGGTCGCCCACGCCGAACACCGTGTTGGTCCGCCCGTGGCAAAGGCCGCATGCTGTGCAAGCGGCGACCGCCTGCTCCAGTGCGGGCCAGTCCAAACCGGCTGGCACAGGCACGGACATCGACACGCTGGAATGGCCATCATCGGCAGTCACCCGCGGCAGCACGGCATCGATCGCAGCGCCGGCGGCATCGTGAGCCGCGATGTCTTCCTCGATCGGACCGGGCGCCACCGGCATGGTCGGCGACTGGCGCAGCGTCCAGACCGGCCCCACTCCAAGCTGCTCCAGCAATATTTTCCTGCGGCTGTCCTGATACGTCATAGCGGCAGTCTCATTACGATGGCATCTTCGCGCTGGTTGTCGGGCGCGGGATAATAGTTCCGCCTCACGCCGATGCGCGAGAAACCGTAGCGAAGGTAAATCCGGAGCGCACGAATATTGGACGGCCGTACCTCCAGCAACACGGCGTGCATGCCGCTGGCGCGCGCCAGCGCAGTCACCTTGTCGAGCAGGTAACGGCCAAACCCACGGCCGTTGTATTCCGGATGCACGGTGATATTGAGCAGGTGCGACTCGTCGACTGCCTGCATGACAAGAAAATAAGCGAGCAAGCGGTTTTGATCGCTGGTATCGCGCAATATCCAGGACTCATAACCGCTTTTGATCGAATCGAGGAAATTGCCGTGGGTCCACGGGAACGGGTACACCGCGTACTCGATCTCCAGGACTTCAGGCAAATCATCCGGCGACATCCGTTGCAAGTGCAGTCCACCAACGACATCCCTGCTCATGTGCCCGCCTTGGCCAGGCGTTCGGCGGTCGTCAGCGCGATCTTGTTGCGCAAGTACAGAGGTTGGGCGTCGATGGCAGCACATGCCTGGCCGCGCTGGATTGCCAACCGACCCAGTTCCGCCACCGCCGCCGCGTGGGGCAAGGCCGTGCGTCCATGCAATTCACGCACTGCCGGCGGCAGCGAATCGGCGTATTCCACCAGACCGTTGCCAGTAGTCGCCGGCGTACCATGCACGATAATGTCAGCGGGCAGCGACAGCGTCGGCGCAGAAACCGCATGCCAATCATGGTCGAACCGGTACTGCGCCCAATAGACTTCCCCCATGCGCGCATCGAGTACAGCAAGTACATCGGTCGCACCGCTGGACTTGCGCAAGCCATGCGCCATTGCCAGCAAGGTAACGACAGGCACCACCGGCAGCCCGGCGCCATATGCCAGCCCCTGGACGATACCGCACG
Organism: Lacisediminimonas sp.; assembly: GCF_030645335.1. Classification (GTDB taxonomy): domain Bacteria; phylum Pseudomonadota; class Gammaproteobacteria; order Burkholderiales; family Burkholderiaceae_D; genus Lacisediminimonas. The sequence continues at coordinate 8,756 of NZ_JAUSNH010000105.1, forward strand.
CAGTGCGCACGCCGGTAAACGATCCCGGGCCGCAACCGAATGCAATGGCATCGCAGTCGCGCAGCCTGATCCCGGCTTCTGCAAGCAGCGCCTGTGCCATTGGCAGGATGGTTTGCGAATGCGTCTGGACGCCAGTCGCTTCCCGCGTGATCAGGCGATCATCGTGCAAAAGGGCGACAGAGGCAACTTCGCTGGAGGTTTCAAACGCAAGAACGATCGTCATGCACCTATTTTACCTGCTCAACACGCAATGCCGATCATGGCGCAGACACAAGCGTGTCGGTAGAATACCGGCATGACTTGCCTGACCCTCGAACTCGACAACCGAGACCAGATTCGCGCCGCGCTCTCCGGCGACGTCTGGATCGTCGCTTGCCTGTGCGCCGCCTGGTGCGACGTGTGCCGGCAGTTCCGCCCTTCATTTGAAGCGCTGGCGGCCGAACATCCCGACAAGCGCTTCATCTGGGTCGATATCGAGGACCAGGCCGACGTGGTCGGCGATTTCGATGTCGAGAATTTTCCGGTCCTGCTGTTGCAACGAGCGGATACGGTCGCATTTTTCGGCACCGTGCTTCCCGATGCCAGGCAAGCCAACCGGCTGCTGGCCGCGCAAGTGGAAAAGACCCTGCCGGAATTGCAGCAAGAGGCGGCCAGCAACGATCAGCGCCGGCAATGGCAGCTGGATTACAACCTGCGTGAAAAATTAGAGGCAGCCCAGGCGGACTGACGATTGCCTTAGCGATACCCCTGCCCGGACCCGGTTCGATGCAGGCCACCGGGAGAGGACACTGGAACCTGCCAACAATGCGTCACCTCCGGCGCCGGCATCGCTCGACGCCGGGCTGGAAAATCGACTGGCCGCCCTGTGGGCAAACAAGCTTCGCTGGGCGAACTTGCCGGCCGCCCGGAAAATCCATTACCTGCACCGGATCGAAACTGCCACCGTCGCCCTTGCTGCCGAATGGGTAGCCGTTTCCGTTCGCGCCAAGGGTACTGCCGGGACACCGCCGCTGGCGGGGGAGGAATGGATGTCCGGGCCCTGGGCGCTACTGCGCGCGGTGAAGCAGTTGTCGGGAGCTCTGGCATCGGCGCAGGAGGATTTCAAGTCGCTGCGGCAAAGCCTGCCTGTCAGGAGCACGATCAGCGGGCAGTTGGCGGTGCAAGTATTCCCGGCCAAACGCTGGGACCGCTTGCTGATGAACGGCATTCGCGCTGAAGTATGGCTGGAGCCCGGAGCCGAGCTCGAAATCGGATCGACATATCGCAGGACCTCCGGCAATGGGGGCAGGCTTGACCTGGTCCTTGGCGCCGGCAACGTATCGAGCATTGCGCCGCTTGACGCGCTCTACAAGCTATACAACGAGTCGTCGGTGGTACTGATCAAGCTCAATCCGGTCAACGATTATCTGCGCCCAATCCTGGAAGAAATATTTGCGTCGCTGATCGAGGATGGCTTCGCCGCAATCGCCACCGGTGGCGCAGAAATCGGCAACGCTCTATGCAATCATCCTCTGGTGGATGCAATTCATGTCACCGGCAGCACGACAACGCATGACGCGATCGTTTTCGGACGCGCCAACGGCGCGCACCGAAGCCGCATCAACCACAAGCCAATCACCAGTGAGCTCGGCGGAGTGGGCCCGGTCATTGTCGTGCCCGGGCCATGGACCGAAGCAGACCTGAACTTCCAGGCACTGCATATCGCCACGCAGCGCTTGCACAACGGCGGATTCAACTGCATCGCCGCCCAGGTCGCCGTATTGCCAGCGAACTGGCCGCAAACGCCTGCGCTGATCGCGGCGATCCGACGCGCCGTGAACGACGCACCGGACCGACCGGCCTACTACCCGGGCGCCCGGCAACGCATCGACAAATTCCGCGAGCATTACGACACGCGCCGTAAAGCCGGCGAGCATGCTGACCGCGTGATCATTTTGACCCCGGCCGATGTTGACGGCGATCCGACACTCCTTTTTTCGGAGGAAGCATTTGCGCCCGTGCTCGCCATTACCCAAATTCCGGGTGATGACGCCAGCGCATTTCTCAATACCGCGGTTGATTTCTGTAACCAACGCCTGTCGGGCACCCTCGGCGCGTCAATCCTGATCCATCCGGACACGGTGCGGGAATTGGGTAACCGATTCGAACAGGCATTGGCAAGCCTGCGCTATGGCTGCATTGGCATCAACATCTGGCAGGGCGCCGGCTTCCTGCTCACGGAGACTCCGTGGGGCGCCTATCCCGGCAACACGATCGACAAGGTACACAGCGGCATCGGCAAAGTGCACAACACACTGATGCTGGAGCGGCCTCAAAAAACCATCGTGTTCGGCCCATTCCGTCCGTTCCCGCGCGGATTGCTACATGGCTGCGGCCTGCTTCCACTGCCGCCATGGTTCGTTTCGCACCGATCGGCGCACCGGGTCGGACAGCTGCTGTTCGAGTTCGAATCCCAAGCTTCCTTATTCAAGCTCCCCGCCATCTTCTGGAATGCGTTGCGCTCGTAGCGCCGCACATCTGCCTTGAATCCGAACGGCATTGATAAAACCACCATTCTGTCTGATCATCTGTGCGTTCCTTTTACCCACTTAGCACTTCGGCATGGACCACTTCAAGCAGATTTCCACTTTTGTCGATGTCGTCGGTCGCGGCAGCCTGTCCGCGTCTGCACGTGCTGAAGGCGTTGCGCCAGCAATTATCGGCAGGCGCCTGAATGCGCTTGAAGAGCGCCTGGGCGTCAAGCTGCTGCGCCGCACGACCCGCAATATCACCCTGACCAATGAAGGCGAAGCCTTCCTGGACAACTGCCAGCGCATCCTGGCCGACCTGCAGAACGCAGAACTGTCCGTCTCGGAGCGCGCCACGCGGGCGAGCGGCCACTTGATGGTGTCCGCGCCCGCCGGATTCGGGCGGCGCCATGTAGCGCCGCTGGTGCCCGCTTTCCTGGCTGCGCATCCGGAAGTCACGCTGACGCTGAACCTGGATGACCGCGTCGTCAACCTCGTCGGCGAGGGTGTGGATGTCGGCATTCGCATTGCCGCGCATGCGGATTCCAGCCTGGTCGGTGTGAAACTGGCCGGCAATCGGCGCGTGGTCGTTGCGGCACCGTCCTACCTCAGCGCAAGAGGCGTGCCGATGCGGCTGGAAGACCTGGGACAACACAATTGCCTCACAATGGGCGCGGATGGCAGCCAGCGAGGTTGGTCATTCAGGCACCACGGCCGGCCGATAGTCATGAAAGTGAATGGAACGATGAGCTGCAATGACGGCTCAGTGCTGCACGAATGGGCTATCGCTGGCAAAGGCCTGGCATGGCGGTCGCTGTGGGAAGTCGGCGCCGAGCTTGAGGCAGGACGCCTGGTCGTGGTGTTGGACGAATTCGCAGCGCCGGGCGACGATATCTATGCTGTGTACGCACAACGGCAGTTTTTGCCCGTTCGCATTCGTACCTTCGTCGACTTCCTTCGCCAGCACTATTCGCGTGCAGACTATTGGAGCGCCGCATGAGCCGAACCATCATGCGCCGATCCATCTGCAAGACAAAAAAAAACCCGGCATGTGCCGGGGTTTCCTTCATGTAATTGGCTGAATGTTCGCCGCCTGCTTGCCCTTTGGACCTGTCGTCACGTCGAACGAGACCCGCTGATTCTCGGCCAGTGACTTGTATCCACTATTTTGAATCGCCGAAAAGTGCGCAAACAGATCCTCGCCTCCCTCATCGGGAGTAATAAAGCCGAAACCTTTTGCGTCGTTAAACCATTTCACAGTACCAGTTGCCATTGCATTTCCTATTTTCATGGCCGGGCATGCCCGGACGAGACCAAACGATCGAGAAATGACAGGTCGGGTCGTTCCCCAGCACCAAATAACCTAAAGCACCGATGCAGCGCCCCTCTGCCTAGCGCGATTAGACCCCCGTTGCACAAACTTGAGTTTGTTCTAAATCAAATGCCGAGCGTCATTTGAATGTACTCAGGTAGTGCTGCGACAACAGGCGGCCGAAAGACCGTTCGTACCTATCCCAGGCGGCGCAGCCTGGGGGTACTTCACGCGCCAGCCTAGTCATGAAACCTGAATATCTGAACCACGTATTCGGATTCAGCACGAAGAAGCGATTTTCCATCCGTCGGATGGCGGAGCTGCAAGACGCTCTTTGCGCCTGATCTGCCGCCCCTCCAGACGATCCCTATTGCAGGGTCGCAGCAATCCTGTATTCACCGGGAGTCGGGCGCCCGCTGCGCAATGCATAGTCCTCGACAACAGTAGGACGCGGCTTTTGCTTCATGCAATAGCCCTGTTTGTAGACGCTGGCCAGCGTGTATTGCGACTTGGTCAGCATTTCCAGCTTGAGCCGCAGTTGGAAGATCGTGACCCGGATGTTGCTTCCCTCGGTGGATTTACCCGTCGACTTGAACAATGCAACCAGGTCGGACGTGGGGATCACGGACCCCAATTGGGCAAGGAATAACTCTGCCAGTGCGAATTCACTGCGCGTCAGCACCGTACTCCGGGTTGCGAACATCAACGTCCGGGAATCCGGAATCAAAGTCATCGGTCCAAAACACAAACGGGATTTCAGGATGCATTTTCGGCGCAGTGCATAAAGGACACGCCGGGCGAGCTCCGGTGCTGCAACCGGCATGAAGAACCAATCCGAAACCATATCGGGAAATTCACGCAGTTCGTTCATCGGTGAACCCGGGCTAAAGGCCATGATGATCGGAGCAACCAAGGGCGAAGAGTCACTGCTGCCGGCAAGCAGCGCGTCACGCTTTTCCATCGTCTGCAGACGATCCAGGAAGAAGGTGTTGTCCGTGTGCGCGAGGATCACGGATGGGTTCTGGGGATCCGCCAGCAAGTCTTGCACGCTCAGGGGCTCGTTGATTTTTTCAACGGTAATGGTGACCGGATCTGCATGCCGGGATAATTTGAAAAATGTCGCATCCAGAGCCGGCTTGCTGGCCTTGATCGCAGAAAACAGGTTTTCACCCAAAATTTTGATGGTGATTTCCATTTGACGCTCCCCTTAAGTCTCGACAGTTCGGCGAATGCCTGCCGGGTCGGTAACGATGACGATCTTTTTGTTCACTTGCAGTGAAAACAAGGGAACAAAATCCAGCCGTTGGTGTCGTTACTTTTTTGCCAACGGTTTCATAATCGACAACTTTTAGAGAAAGATCAAGGTTTTCTTTTTAGCAACACTTTTGCGCACCGCTTATCCGCCCGTCTTGCTGTCGAGGGCAGGCAATTCGATGCAGCGAATCGCGTCGGTAAAGACGTAGCCGACTGAATGCACCACCTTGATTGGCTGGGAGAGCGGGTAACAGCGATGCACCTTTTTCCGCAGCCGGCTGACGAGCGCCTCCAGCCGTCGATTGTCATAGTGGAGGGGATCCTGGCCAAAGGCCTGCGCGATGATGTCGCGGCGGCGCACGGGCCGGCCGGCTTGACGAGCGATGATGTAGACAAAGGCCGCTTCCAGGTGGCTGAGATCGATGTCCGCCCCGGATGGAGAAACCAGTTTCCATTCACTCTGGTGGTAGTGCCAGATCTGTGCTGGCTCGAATGCCTGGCCAACGCACACGCGCCGTTCCAGAGTCTTGATGTAGGCCTTGAGCTCTTCCATCGACGGCGGGCCCGCAAGGCTGGCATCGGCGCCCGATTGCAAGGCCTGGATCCGGAGAGGGCTCCCGGCTTGCGCCAGCACGATGATCCCGATGCTGCTGGTGCTACGTATCGAACGAAGCTGACGAACCACTGGAACACCCCCCTCGGGTGGCAAGTGCGCCCCGAGTACGACAATCTGGGCCGGCCGCTGCAGCAAGGCGAGGTAGAGGGCATGGCTGTCCAGTACCCCCTCAACCAGCCACCCCTCATGCGCAAGGGCGCCGACCATCCGGTCAAGCACCGTCCTGTCGGGGTCGGCAACAATGATGCTTAATGGGTTGCTGCGCGTCGGGGCCATGCATTTACCGCGCTATCGATGAAAGCACAGACGGTAAAACAAACAAGCAAAGCAAGCACATTAATTAAAAACCAACAATCCTACGAAATAATGCTTGCCTTGATTGTTATTTTTTGCTTATTAAATTGACAACCAACATTGTCAGTAAATGTAGGTAGCCATCAGGAAGCTGACTTTATTCCCGCCCAGAATTAACAATCGAAAATAATGGCTTGTCGGGCCCTTCCGCTCATTTGGGCGATGGCACGACTTCGGGGAGCGCATCATGAAATTGCATTTGAAGATCATCGGTGTCGAGCTGTTCGACACTTTGTCGCGCGAGATCGATTCCTTGCATGCCGCCTTCCCCAAGCTGTCGCAACAGAACGAGCCGATCGAATACGAAATCACGCACCTGACAGACAACATCAAGCCGGAACATCTGCTGAGCTATCCGGATTTACCCTCAGTCTTGCTGATCGATGCCGAAGATCCTACCTTCATCGAAAAAATCCAGGTCATGGAAAGGCGCGAGATGACCTTCCTCAAGGATCCCCCCTTCGTTCCCATCGTGCTTTCACCCGTTGTACTGATCTTCCGGTCCTATGCCGCGCTGGCTGACAGCGCTGATTTCCCTGACTTTGTTTCCGACTGGATCTGCATGCCATTTGCGATTCCGGACCTGGTCCGCCGCGTGGTCAGTTCACTGCGCAGGAAGAACATCCTGAAGACGAAACTCCGCTTCGGCTCGCTCACATTGCTGCCCGAATCGAAGCTGATTTCCTACCAGGGAAAGACAGTGCACCTGACGCCATCCGAGTATGCGCTGGGAGAACTTTTCCTGAACCAGATGGGTAGCGTGATACCCATGAAAGATCTGGTCACCTTGTTCAAATCGACCGGCAAATCCACCGAGGGCAGCAATATCCGTGTGACCATATTCCAGTTGCGCCTGAAGCTGGAAATGCTGACCAAATCACAATTCACCCTGGCCAGCGTCTACAAGCAGGGATACTGCCTCAAACAAAAGGCTCGCCCCGTCTCCGAACTGACTACCAGCCGCAGCATCGGATACCACGGCGTAGCGACCCGGGTGGTTGCCGAGCAAAACTGATCTGCGGCGGGACTGCAAGCCATGTTAGCGCAATGCTGGCAACCCGGGCGCCGCCGATATGGCATTGATCATTGATGTCGGCGCATCAGGATTGCCGCGGCCCGGTCACCCGCGACCGATGAACGGCATCTTGGTCGCCATGACGGTCATGAACTGAACATTGGCTTCCAGCGGCAGGCTCGCCATGTAAACCACGGCACGGGCCACGTGTTGCAGATCCATGGTCGCCTCGGCCTCGATACTGCCGTTGGCCTGCATCACACCCTTCTTCATTTTGTCCGTCATATCCGTGGACGCGTTGCCAATGTCGATCTGTCCGCAGGCAATATTGTATTTGCGGCCATCCAGCGAAGTCGACTTCGTCAAGCCCGTCATGGCATGCTTGGTCGCCGTGTAGCCGACCGAGTTTGGACGCGGCGCGTGTGCCGATATCGAGCCATTGTTGATGATTCGCCCTCCCATCGGATCCTGCGCCTTCATGATCCGAAACGCTTGCTGCGTACAGAGGAAGGCCCCGGTCAGGTTGACATCCACGGACGACCGCCACTGCTCCAGCGAAACATCTTCCAGGGATGCGCCAGGCGTAAAAATTCCCGCATTATTGAAAAGCACATCAAGCCGCCCGAACTTCGCCCGTACCTGTGCAAACAACTCCTGTACCGAATGAGGGTCGCTGACATCGGCCTGGCAAACCAGGGCGTTATCCGGGGTTCCCCCTGCGGCGGCTGTCTCTTCGAGTGGTTGCGACCGTCGTCCAGCCAATACCACCCTGTAGCCCTCGTTCATCAATGCGGCCGCTACCGCCCGACCTATGCCAGATCCGGCGCCCGTCACCAAGGCAATTTTCTGATTGATCATTTTTTCGCTCTGTTTGAATTCTGCTTATGTTGTCGACTGGTCGATTTTCCCGCTGCTCTGCAGGTCGAATTGCGCGGCGACCAAGTCCCCTGCCCGATCACCTGAACGATTGTAGAAGGAATGGCATCGGGATGTCGTCCAAGAATTCATCCTGGCTGAACGCTTGCCGGCCAAATGATATATTCGTCACGCAGCCAACGACACTCGGCCCTGCCTCTGCGCACCGATTATTGCATCACTACCCGAGATACCGCATGAAACACGAGATCGCCCTCATCAGTCCGATCCATGCAACCGGCATGGCAGAACTCAACGACAAATATTGCGTACATCGCGTATGGGAAGCACCGGATCCGAAGGCTTTCATGGCTTCGATTGCGGATCGCATCGAAGTGGCCGTCACCTCCGGTTTGCGTGGAATGAAAGCATGGGAGATGGATGCACTGCCACGGTTGAAGCTGCTGGCGAGTTTTGGCGTTGGCTATGACGGCATCGATATCGCGGCAGCAAAACAGCGCGGCATCATCGTCACCAACACACCCGACGTACTGAATGAATGCGTGGCTGACACCACCTGGACGTTGATCCTGTCAACCGTGCGGCGCACCGTATTCAATGATCGTTTCGTACGGGCCGGACGATGGCCGACCGGACCGGCGCCGTTAAGCGACAAGGTTTGGGGCGAAAACCTCGGCATTATCGGCCTGGGGCGTATCGGCCGGGCCATCGCCCGTCGCAGTACCGGATTCGGCATGCAGGTCGGGTATTACGGCCGCAAGGAGCAGAAAGACGTGCCGTTCCAGTATTTTCCCGACCCGGTCGCGCTCGCGGCGTGGGCGAAGATCCTCGTCGTGGCATGCCCCGGCGGCAAGGAGACTGAAAAGATCGTGAACGAAAAGGTGCTGCACGCGATGGGCCGCGACGCTTACCTGGTCAATATTTCGCGCGGCAGTACCGTAGACGAACCGGCGCTGATCAGCGCATTGCAAAGCGGCGCCATCGGTGGCGCGGGACTCGACGTATTCGTCGACGAACCCCGCGTGCCAGAAGAACTGTTCCAGCTCGACAATGTCGTACTGCAGCCGCATGTCGGCTCTGGCACACATGCCACCCGCGCAGCGATGGCCAGCTTGGTGACGGACAATGTCGCCGCCTGGTTTGCCGGCAAGCCGCTACCAAGCCCGGTATAGTGAGCCGTCATTCAGCATGGCGCATGACTTTTCACAAAACAATATCCCGCTTCGTTGATTAGCATGACTCCCCTGGAATGTTTGCTGCGCAGACATCAAAGTGGAGTCGTCCATGCACCTTATCGAAGAAGTGAGGCAGCCACCGATACTGCCCGAGCCTTTGCTGGCCGGGGACGGCGTTTGCTTTTGCGTCACGGTCGAGCAGCATATCCGTTCCTGCCTGGTGACCAGCGAGGCCTTGCGCCTGCTGGCACAGGAGCATGGCTTCTCGATGGATGCGATGAATACCTATTTTGCCTTTGAAGCAAAAATAAGCAGCACCGCGCGCAGCCTGGTATTCCGTGGCGCGACGAGCTACCCGCTGGTGCTTGGACCGGACTGTTTTCATTGACAGGCCGGGCTATTGGCGCTGCCAATCCTCGACCATCCGGTTGCCGGCCTGGCGCGCGGCTTCAATCGCCGCCAACCTGCTACGGAAGCCGGAAACGCCGATCGGCTGCTTCTCAACCAGACGGCGAAAGTCGTGGGCACTTTCGTCGAACGTGTCGATCGTGATGAACGAACGCCATGTTCCATCCGGCATTTCGTGCGCAATGAAATGCAAGGTGTATGGCCCCAGATGTTCCTCCATGGCGTCTCCAGATAATTGACATTGCCATTGCCCCCGCGCATTGACAATCCACAACAGAATCAGCGCACAAAGATGCTATTAATGCATCATGGCTTGATTGCAGATCGACGGCGCCGCCCCATGTACAAAGTCCATACGCACTATGACAATCTGAAAGTGACCCGCAATGCGCCGCCTGAAGTCATCCGGGCTGCGTACAAATCGCTTTCACAAAAATTTCATCCGGATCGCAATCTCGGCGACCCGGGTGCGACCCGCAACTTCCAGATCATCAGCACCGCCTACGAAATCCTGTCCGATCCCCAGCGACGGCGTGAACATGACGACTGGATACACAACGCCGAGGCCGCGTCATCGATGCCCGACACCGAGCAACACGTTCGCGACCATGATCGACATCGGCACCATCCCGCATCCGGATATGGCGATCGCCGGCACACCATGGGCGAACAACAACAGCACCCGCAATCCGGCAAACGGCAATATCGGGAAGGCTGGACGAACCGCGCCTGGACCAGTCAACTTCGCAAATTCCGGTCAACTGCCACCCTGCGCCAGGCATCTGGCTATGTGTTCCTCACTGCTGTGGCTACGCTGGTCATACTTGGCATCATGCTCGGTTGAGCGGCGCCCGGCCCAAACCAGGACCGGCGGGTTTTGGGCCGGCTCGCAAGGCCCGGACCTGTCTTGCCTCCAAAACCACCCCGCGTCAGATCCAGCAATATCCATGCCGCTGGACGCCGGGGAAAATCACACAAGCCCTCCCCGCCAGGGCGCCGTCATTGCTTGCTTGACCTCTATGCAGTAAAATTTCCAAACGGAAATAGAGCGAGCGCCAATGAAGACCCCCCCTCCCCTTGCCAAAGAAAAAGCGCGTGAATCGGCGGTCAAATCCCTGCGTTTGCTCGACACAGCCCCCGAAGAGAGATTCGACCGCATCACCCGCCTCGCACAGAGGATGTTCAATGTGCCGATCGTGACCATCTCCCTGCTCGACAACGAGCGCGAATGGCACAAGTCTTCGGTAGGCCTGGTTCCGCACGAATTTCCGCGCAAGATATCCTTCCTGGCACATGCCCTTCACCATGATGACGTGATGACAGTCGGCGATGCCGCCGCCGATGATCGCTTCGACGACAACCCGCTGGTGATTGACTCGCCCGGCATTCGCTTCTACACGGCGTGCCCCTTGCTCGCCCGCAATGGCGTGAAGATCGGTGCGTTATGCCTGATGGATCGCACACCGCGCGAATTCAACGACGATGATCGCGCCCTGCTGCGCGACCTGGCAAAGATTGTCGAACATGAGCTCACCGGCGCCAAGCTCGACAACATGGATGCGCTCACGCTGCTGTCCAACCGCGACGGCTTCGAAGAATTGTGCCAGCATGCATTGAACATCTGTCGCCGCTTCGACAAGCCGGCGACCCTGCTCTACTTTGACGTCGGCGGGATGACTGGAATCAACGCACGCTTTGGCCGGCGTGAAGGCGACATCGCCCTGAAAAACCTGGGCCGGATCATGATCCAGACTTTCCGTGCTTCGGATGTGATCGCCCGCCTGGGCAGCGATGAATTCGTCGTGTTAATGACCGACACGACCCAGGAAAATGCGCAGCACGCGCTATCCCGGCTCGATGCTGCGATCAATGAATACAACACGAGCGCCCGTCGCGGCTACGAGCTTTCCTACCATTGCGGCTCTTTGCAGTACAAGGTCGATATCCATCCATCCATTACCGGCCTGCTGGGCGCGGCCGATATGGCGATGTATGAAAGAAAGCGCCAGAAGCGCAAGCTGGCGCACTGATCGAGCGCATCGCGTTATAGCCGGGCCCCGATCCGCAGCGGCCTGGCATCACAGCAGTCAGGCCCGACCATTCCGCCCGGCGTCCGAACGACGTTCGCCACACGCGGTTGGCGGCTGGCTCAGGCATGCCGGGCGCCCGGCTCCCCGCGCGGCCGCGCGGAACGGCTGTCACGCCACGGGTTATCCAGGGTCGCATGTCCCACGCCGATATCATCGCGGATCGCCTTGTCAAAACCATCAGCGGTCGATGTGTCATCAAACCGATAAATAATCTCGCCCACCTGCACCTCAACAGCCGAAATACGTTTCGTATCCATTACCCATTCCCCGGCAGGCAGCAATCGATGACGCAGGCCGCCTGCACTCGGCCCGCATGGGCATAGGAGCCTGCTTGCCCTGCCGGGTTCCGCGATCAGGCGCCGGCAATGACTTTTCTCGTCCGGATGCAGCGCTTGTGCGCGGGAGTGATCGCCTTGCATCAATAAAAACGGCACACTGGAAAGTGTGCCGCTGCAAGGCCAGATGATTTTTGCCTGGCTTGCGTGCCCTATGCAGCATCCAGCCGCGCCGGCCAAAAAGCCTCCAGCAACACGAATACTTCATCTTTCGACAGGACGTAGCGCTCCAGCAGCGTGGTCTTGATTACTTCGATTTGATGGCGGTAGAGCTTCATTGCTTCCAGCGTACGGGTATAAAGCTCATCGGCCTTGGTTTCCACCAACTTCACGCAATCCTCGCCGCTGCCCTCGCGCTTGAGCTGGGTATAGTCCAGCTTCGAGCGGGAGTACATCGACAGCCGGTTGACCATCAAGTCCAGCATCGATGTCGCCTTCTGGATGTCGTTCTGGCTGCCCACTGAAATCCCGCGCGCGCCGTAAAACATCTCTTCGGCCGCCACGCCGCCATAGAGCTGGATCACATCCTGCTCAAGCTCTTCCAGGGTACGCAGCGAGACATCGTCCGACGAGGACAGCACGTAGCCAAGCGCGCCCAGCTTGGCCACCGATTCGGTACTGATCTTCAGCAAGTTCGATTTCTCTTTCACCTCAGCAAGCGACATGCCGCTGCGCAGATGCGGGTCGATCTGCATGAAAAAATGTCCGAGTTCGTGCAGCGCAACCCGTTCGCGCTGCTTGTCCTTCTCGGACGTCGTTGCACGGTCGGTCAGGCCGATTGCGGTACGCTCGAATGCGCGAAACAGGATATCGGTGTCGATCAAGCGAGTTTCCTCGATCGCCAGCATGGAAGCGCGATCGACCACCATTTGCACCAGCGCCGGGCTCAGGTTGGCGGTCATTTCCGCGACGTCATCAAGCTTGAGATTATTCCAATCGACGCAACCATCATCCTTGCGCGACAGGAACACATGCAGCAGCTCGCGACGTTCCGCCTTGTTCGGCAGGCGGAAATTTATCTTCACCGAGAAGCGACGTAGCATCGCATCATCCATCTCGCTCGACGCATCGTCGAAGTTGGACGCAACCACCCAGATAACGCCTGCGCCCTCTGTCTTCTCGACACCATCGAGCAAGCTCAACAGGGTATTGGCAGTATCGTCCTCCCAGCGCTTTTCGCCCCGGCCGCGCGGCATGAACAGGCTCTGCGCCTCATCCAGGAAAACAATGCAGTCGCCCAACGCGCTGGCTTTCTTGTAAATCGCATTGAGCGCTTTCGAGCCGCCACCGACGTAGCCCGACTCCAGTGAAGAACCGGAGACCGCGATCAGGGGCATGTTCAATTTCTTGGCGAGATAGCCGGCCAGCTTGGTCTTGCCAGTTCCGGCCGGCCCGGTCAGCATGACATTGAACGGCTTGTCGATCTTGTGCGAGCGGTACACGCTGCGGTTCACGATCATTTGCTCGAGATGGGCGACTTCGCGCTTGATGTCCTCCATGCCGATCAGGTCATCCATGCTGCCGCGCAATTGCTCAGGCTTGGTCACGGTCGCTTTCGATGCCATGCCCGGCAGTCCGTTTTTCAACATGAACACCAGGAACGCAAGCATCACCAGTCCAATGGCATTGCGCGCCACGAATGTGCCCACTTCCGACAACCAGCCCTTGCTGGCGTCATCATCCAGCACTGCCCTGTGGCGGCTCAGGTATGCCTCCTGCGCGATGGCGAACGGAATGCCATTCTTCAGCAGCACCTCGCGTTCAAGGTTGCTGTGGGTCACGCTGGGTACCTTGACCACATTGATCTGCGGCGTGTCACGGTATTTGAAAATGTAGCGGGGAGAGTCCGAACCCGGCACCGCCAGCAACAGGTATTCAAGCCGGTCCCTGTTGGCAGGCAGCGCCATGATCTGGGCGATATCCTGGGACCGCACTACCGGCGTTGAGTCCTGGATGATGATCGGCCGCAACAATGCAACGAGTGCACCACCTGTGAGCAGGACGATCAGCGCGATGCGGACATAAAAATTCTGGCGTGAGGACTGGAGCAATTTCGAGAAATTGGGCATGTGTTTTTGATAAAGAAAGAGCGCAGGCGCGAGCTTGCCTGTCGTGAAGGACAATAGGGGAACAGCGATAGGACTGCGGCTGGGCGGATAAGTTGCCAGTGCCTAAGACTCTTTTATCGGCAAATCCGGCGGGCCGGTCCGCCCACCAACAAGCAAGGAAAAAACCGATTGACATCGATATACCAATCAATATAATATTTAAGAATATAATCATTGAGGGCACGATGAAAAACATCACGCTGGATATCGATCCGATGCGCGAGTCCGCAGCCGAAGCGACGACTGTCTTGCAGAATCTCGCCAATGCCAATCGTTTGCTGCTGTTATGCCAATTGACGCAGGGCGAAAGATCGGTCGGTGAACTTGAAGACTTGCTCGACATCCACCAGCCCACGCTGTCCCAGCAACTCGGTGTGTTACGCACAGATGGACTGGTGTCCACAAGACGCGACGGCAAGCAAATCTATTACTCACTGGCCGACGAGCGGGTGCGCGTCCTGCTCACCACGATTTACAAACTGTACTGCACCACTAAATAACAAATGAGGAGTCACACATGACTATCGACTGGATCAACTTCACACCTGTGCCATCGCTGTTGGGCGGCGCGCTGATCGGCCTTGGCGCCGCCATGCTGGCATTGCTGCTGGGGCGCATCGCCGGTATCAGTGGCATCGTGGCCGGTTTGCTCAAGCCATTCTCTGGCGACATCGGCTGGCGTATTGCCTTCGTGGCGGGCATGCTGCTTGCTCCGCTGGCCTATGTGCTGGTTACGCCGCTTCCGCCGATACGAATCGACGCCAGCTGGTCCCTGTTAGTGGTCGCTGGCCTCTTGGTCGGCGTAGGCACCCGTTACGGCTCCGGCTGCACCAGTGGCCATGCGGTTTGTGGCTTGTCGCGACTGTCACCGCGTTCGATGGTGGCAACGGCATCCTTCATGGCGTTCGGATTCCTGACCGTCTTCATCGTTCGTCACGTAATAGGAGGCTGAAATGGCAGCACTGATTGCAGCATTCGGCGCAGGACTGGTATTCGGCATTGGACTCATCATCGCCGGCATGGCGAACCCGGCCAAGGTATTGGCCTTCCTTGACCTCGGCGGTAGCTGGGACCCATCCCTGGCGTTCGTGATGGGCGGGGCGATTGCGGTGGGCGCGGTTGCTTTCATGTTTGCAAACCGACGCGCCCGCTCATGGCTTGGCCTGGCCATGCAGTTGCCTTCGGCGCGGCATCTCGACAAGCGGCTGGTCGGCGGCAACATACTGTTCGGTATTGGCTGGGGCCTGGCCGGCATCTGCCCCGGTCCGGCCTTGATCCTGGTCGGCGCCGGCATGACCGAAGGGGTGGTATTTGTGGCGGCAATGCTGGGCGGAATGATCCTGTTCGAACTGATTGAATACTGGCAACGCCCGGCACCATCCGCAGTCAAGCGATAGCGCGTTTGCGCGAACTGATTACCCACAGCAAGGAGAGCAAGATGAACGAAGAAACCTTCAACCTCAGCATGCGCAAATTCCTGAAAATGGTCGGCGTCAGTTCGCAAAACGAAATCGAAAAGGCGCTGGCGCGAGCGCTGGAAGAAAAACGCATCAGCGGCGACGCAGTCCTGCCCGCCACGATGACGCTGCAAATTGCGGGACTGTCACTGAAGGTGGATTTCAACGGCGAGATACGGCTCGCCTAGCGAGCGCGCCGCATTCACCGCAAGGCCGCGCCCTGGCTTGCTCAAAGCCAGGCAATTTGCACAGCGGCCCAGGCTGCGGCAATAAAAGCCCGCAGGCAAGGACTGCCCTGCACTCTGTCAGGCCACGACAATCGTATTGGTCAGGTTGACCAGGCTGCGTATGAGGCTATACGGCGCCAGCATCGATGTCTTGGGATTTTCTGGCAAGGTCTTGCCAAGGATAGTCACGTCGATTTCACCAAACAGGCCATTGGCCTGGATCCGATGGCGGTTGCCGGTAGCGCCGGGATCGGCGCGCAGGTGAACCACGGTGCGCTCGAATCCGATGCCAGCCAACGCAGTCGCCGCAGCAACGTTGGCATTTTGCGGGAACATCAGGGCTGCGCTGCGCGCGTCGCCGGTGTAGAACAGGGTCACCTCGGTCAAGCCGTCCAGATCGATCATGTCCTCGGCGGGCGTTCCCTTCCAGGCGCGCGGCGCCTTGTTCGACGTGTAGATCACCGATTCGAGTCCGGCAAAACGTGCCGCGCCGAGCACATCGAGACCACCCAATGCGCCGGCCGGTATGCGTACCTTGCCGCCACCCTGTGCCGCCGCCGCGCGCAAGGATTCTTCCAGGGCCTGATCGGCAAGCGCGCCGACCGATGCGACCAGCAGGTCGGCGCCCGCGCGCAACACGGCCGGTCCGCTCGCGTTCAGCCCGGCATGGCCAGCGCATTCAATCACCAGATCCGGCTGCAAGGCCATCAACTGATCCACCCCCGGCACCACGGCGATGCCAGGCAGCATGGCGCTGATCTCGGCTAGACGGTCAGCCCGGTCCATCACGCCGATCACGGACACCGCCGGCACATGTTCGCCGATCATTTTGTACAGGGTGTGGCCGATGGCACCAAATCCGATCAAAGCAATTCGCATGATCTCAGCCCCCCAGGTAAGCGTGCAGCAATTGCTCATCCTTGAGCAAGCTGGCCGAGTCGTTATGCGCCACGACATTTCCGGTCTCGAACACATAGGCACGCGAAGCAACGGCCAGCGCATGGTGGATATTCTGCTCGACCACGACCACGGTCACGCCCTGCGCATTGATTTCACGAACCACCTTGAATACCTCCACGACCATCATTGGCGACAAGCCCAGGCTGGGCTCGTCAAGCAGTAACAAGCGCGGCTGCGACATCAGCGCGCGCGCAATGGCGAGCATTTGCTGCTCGCCACCGGACAAGGTTCCCGCCAACTGCTTTTCGCGTTCCTGCAAGCGCGGAAAACGCTTGAAGGCCAGCGCCATGCGTTTTTCGACTTCCTGTTTTGATTTGCAGAGATAAGCGCCCAGCAGCAGGTTTTCATGCACGCTCATGTCAGGCCAGACATGGCGTTCCTCGGGACAATGGGCAATGCCCAGCCCGATCACCTGGTCGGCCGGCATGCCGCCAATGTCGCGCCCATCCCACAGGATGCGACCGGCAGACGGCTTTTGCAGTCCGGAAATCGCGCGCAGCGTGGTGCTCTTGCCAGCGCCGTTAGCGCCGATCAGCGCCACGATTTCGCCGGGCGCAACCTCCAGCGAGACGCCATGCAGCGCCTCGGTACGTCCATAACTTACCCGGACATCTTCCAGTTTCAGCAGCGCTTGGCCAGCCATCAGATACTCGCTTTACCCAAATATGCTTCGATTACCTGCGAATTACCCTGGATCTGCGCTGGCGTGCCTTCGGCCAGCTTCTCGCCGAAGTTCATCACGACCAGCCGATCAGACACGGCCATCACCAGCGACATATTGTGCTCGACCAGCAGGATGGCTTCGACCCGGGTCTCGCGTATTTTTTTCAGGATTTTACCGAATGCCATGGCTTCGCTGCTGTTGAGCCCTGCAGCGGGCTCGTCTAGCATCAGCACGGTCGGCTTGGCGGCCAATGCCACGGCCACCTCCAGCAGGCGCAGTTCGCCGCAGGACAACAGGCTGGCCGGCGCATTCATGCGGCTTTGCAGGCCCAGCATCTCGATGATTTCAGCGGCGCTCTCGCGCACCGACTTTTCGACTGCCGCCACCTTTTTACCGGGAAAAAACGTGCTCAACAACGATTGCCGCGCTTGCAGGTAGTGGCCGGCCAATACGTTTTCGAACACCGACAGCCGGCGCAGGATATTGGTCTTCTGGAAGCTGCGCACGATGCCGCCCTGCGCCACCGCAAAAGGCTTGGCGCCGGTAATGTCCCTTCCCTTGAAACTGACCCGACCTGCCGTCGGCGTATAAAAGCCGGTGATCAGGTTGAAGCAGGTTGTCTTGCCTGCCCCGTTCGGGCCGATCAGACCCAGGATTTCCCGGTCGGCCAGCGCGAAACTGATGTCATGCACAGCCCGGATGCCGCCGAACGATTTCGACAGGCCATCGACTGCCAGCAATGTTTGCGTACTCATGCCCGCCCCGCGTCATTTGCCGCCTGCACCGTGCCGGATGCTGGCTGATTGTCTTGCCCGAAGCGCTCGCGCCGCTGATGCAGGAAGCCCATCAGGCCATTGGGCATGAACAGCACGATCAGCATCACGATCACGCCAAAGATCGACATGCGCAATTCCTTGGCCTCGCGCAGATATTCTTCCAGCAAGGTGATCAGCACCGCGCCCACGACCGGGCCGACCAGCGTGCCCTTGCCGCCGACCAGCACCACGATGATCATCGTGATCATGAACGAAAACTTGAACACTTCGCTGCCAACGAAGGAAATGTAATGGGCGTAAAAGCCACCCGCCAGTCCCGCCAGCAGCGCGCCAAGCACGAAGGCCAGCATCGCATAGCTGAACGGGCGAATCCCCACGGACTGCGCGACATAGCGGTTCTCCCTGATCGCCACAGCGGCGCGACCGGCATTGGAATACACGAAGCGGTAAGCCACGAACATCGCGAACGCGAAAATCGCCAGCGCAACGTAGAAATAGAATTGCTTCGCGCCCAGGTTCGACGCCGTGGCCATCATGGCCGGCTGGGGCACGCCGGCAATGCCCATCGGCCCATTGGTCAGCCACACCCAGTTGTCGGCCACCAGGCGCAGCACTTCGGCAAACGCCAGCGTCACGATGACAAAGAACGGGCCCTGCAAGCGCAGCGTGACCGCGCCGATCAGGTAGCCGAAGATGGCCGAGATAATGCCCGCCAGCGGCACCGTCATCCACAGGGGCACACCGAAGCGCGAGGCCAGGATCGCAGCCGCATAAGCGCCAATGCCGAGGAATGCGGTATGGCCGAGCGAAAACTCGCCGACATAACCGACCACCATGTTCAGGCTGATGCCCAGGGTGGCGTAGAAAAGAATCAGGATGCCGATATGCATCAGGTACTGGTCCGTCACCAGGCCGCCGAGCAAGGCCGCGACACCGATGAAAGCGAATATGAAATAGCGTTCGAATTTCATTTTCTTACGCCCTCTCGCCGCGTTTGGAAAACAAGCCGTAAGGGCGGAATATCAGGATCAGGATCACCAGGATGAAGCCGATGATGTCCACCAGCCCGGTGGAGACATAGCCACCCCACATCT
>NZ_JAUSNH010000123.1 GCF_030645335.1 Lacisediminimonas sp.
CCAGGTCGATCAGCAGACGGTACCCCGGGAATGCCTTGACCTCGTTGAACAGGTGATCGACCTGTGTTTCGCTGAGCACGACCGGCAACAGGCCATTCTTGAAACAGTTATTGAAGAAAATGTCGGCAAAGCTCGGCGCGATCACGGCCCTGAATCCGTATTGCTCCAGCGCCCACGGTGCATGCTCGCGCGAGGAACCGCAACCGAAGTTCTTGCGCGTGAGCAGGATGCCGGCGCCGCGATAGCGCGGCTGGTTCAGCACGAAGTCCGGATTGAGCGGACGATTGCTGTTGTCCATGCCCGGTTCGCCATGGTCGAGATAGCGCCATTCGTCGAACAGGTTGGGGCCAAAGCCGCTGCGCTTGATCGACTTCAGGAATTGCTTGGGGATGATGGCATCGGTATCGACATTGGCGCGATCCAGCGGCGCCACGATGTCATCGACTACGGTAAATTTTTCCATCTCGGATCTGACTTCCCAGGTGAGTTGCCGGCGTGCCGGCGTGGTTTAGTTCTTGGTCAGCGACTGCACTTTTTCGCCGGCGCGCTGGACATCCTTGCCCAGCCCGTCGATCGTATTGCAGGCGCCCAGCAAGGCCGCCGATGCCAGCAGCGCGAGCAGCTTGGTGATGGCAATCATGCCCATGCCAGACTGTTTTTTCATTGTCATCCCTGTCAAAAAAAGCTTGCGCCTGACGGCCGGTCAGGCGCCGCGAACGTCGACAAAATGCCCTTCGACGCCGGCCGCCGCTGCCATCGCAGGGCTGACCAGGTGGGTCCGTCCGCCAGCGCCCTGGCGACCCTCGAAGTTGCGGTTGGAGGTCGATGCGCAACGCTCGCCCGGCTCCAGGCGGTCGGCATTCATCGCCAGGCACATCGAGCAACCCGGCTCGCGCCACTCGAAACCGGCATCGCGGAAAATCCGGTCCAGCCCTTCCCGCTCGGCCTGTTCCTTGATCAGCCCGGAGCCTGGCACCACCATCGCCAGCTTGACGTTGGAAGCGCGGAATTTGCCGCGCACCACAGCCGCCGCCGCCCGCAAGTCTTCGATGCGGGAATTGGTGCAGGAACCGATAAATACCTTGTCGATGCGGATATCGGCAATCGGGGTGTTGGGCTTCAGGCCCATGTAGACCAGCGCCTTTTCCATGGCGTCGCGCTTGACTGCGTCGGCTTCCTTGTCGGGGTCCGGCACCCTGCCGTCGATTGCCACCACCATCTCGGGCGAGGTTCCCCAGGTCACCTGGGGCTTGACTTCAGCGGCGTTGAGCGTGACGACCAGGTCAAAGCGCGCACCGGCGTCGGAATGCAGCGTGCGCCACAGTTCTACCGCCCGGTCCCAGTGCGGACCCACCGGCGCCAGTGGCCGGCCCTTGACGTAATTGATGGTGGTGTCGTCCACGCCGATCATGCCGGCGCGGGCGCCGGCTTCGATGGCCATGTTGCACACCGTCATGCGGCCTTCCATCGACAGCGAACGGATGGTGGAGCCGGCAAATTCGATTGCATAGCCGGTGCCGCCTGCGGTGCCGATCTTGCCGATCACGGCCAGCACGATGTCCTTGGCCGTCACGCCGACCGGCAAGGCGCCGTCGACCTGCACCAGCATGGCCTTGGATTTCTTTTGCAGCAGGGTTTGCGTGGCCAGCACGTGTTCGACTTCGGAAGTGCCGATGCCGTGCGCCAGGCAGCCGAAAGCGCCGTGGGTCGAGGTGTGCGAATCGCCGCAAACCACTGTCATGCCAGGCAAGGTTGCCCCCTGCTCTGGCCCGATCACGTGCACGATGCCCTGGCGGCGGTCATTCATGCCGAAGTAGGCCAGGCTGTATTGCTTGGCATTGGCATCCAGCGTCTCGACCTGGAGGCGGGAAATCGGATCGGCAATGCCATTGATGCGATCGGTGGTCGGTACGTTATGGTCGGCCACCATCAGGTTGGCGGCATTGCGCCACGGCGTGCGGTGCGCCAGCTTGAGCCCGTCGAAGGCCTGCGGGCTTGTCACTTCGTGCAGCAGATGCCGGTCGATGTACAGGATGGCGGTGCCATCCTCGCTGGTGTCGACTACGTGGGAGTCCCAGAGTTTGTCGTAAAGTGTTCTAGCCATGATAAGACGAAGGGCTCGCGCGCCATGCTTGGAAAGCGTTCGATTATGCCATATCGACCTGCGCCAGACCACGCCGCCGGCCATTGGCGGTGGCGACAAAAAGCGCTGCCGCAAGGCGGCGCGGGCGCTTTGCCCCCATCAGGCTGCCCGTGGGCCAGCACCGTTGGCGGGAAGTGCGCCAGGCCGGGCGCGGCCGCGACGAGCGGATTTGCCGGCGCGAGGCCGGCATAAGGTACCAGCGACCAGCCCTAGCGCCTGGCCTGTTGGTAAAGCGGCATGACCTTGGCCGAGTAGGCTGTCAGGTCCGAAATGCGGTCTTCGCGCGGTGGGTGCGTGGACAGGAACTTGGGCCCGCCGCCGTTGCCGACAGCGCCCATTTTCTGCCACAGCGTAATGGCGGCGCGCGGATCGTAGCCGGCCCGGGCGGCGAGTTCGACGCCGATGCGATCGGCCTCGGTCTCATGGCCGCGCGAATTTGGCAGCCCGAGCAAGCCCATATAGGCATATTCCATGCCCTTGGCGCCGAGATCACCCAAACCGGCAATGGCGGAAATGATCTGGATTCCCATGCCGGCAATCGCCTGCTCGGAGGCGCGCTCGCGCGCATGTTCGCGCAGCGCATGCGCCATTTCATGCCCCAGCACCGCAGCAAGCTCGTCGTCGGTGACATTGAGCTTTTCCATCAGCCCGGTGTAGACCGCGATTTTTCCGCCCGGCATGCACCAGGCGTTGACTTCGGCCGAGCTCAGCACATTCATCTCCCAGCGCCAGTTGCGCGCATCCGGACGAAACGCCGCGACTTGCTGGATCAGGCGGTTGGAAATGGCCCGGACCCGGTTGACCTGCGCGGCGTTGCGATTGAGGTTGCCCTTTTTCTGCTCTTGGGCAATCAGTTGGGCATACTGCTGGGTCGCCGCCTTGTCGATTTCAGTCGACGAAATCGCCATGCGTTGCGAACGGTCGACGCCGACCACGCCGGACTGTGTGGTCTGGACTGTCTCGCAGGCGGTGGCGAGGAACAGGATGGTGGCCAGCAATGCACCCAGGACGCCACCGCGCTGATACTGTTTTTTCATTGCAATTCCCCGAATTTGCGTTGCCAACGATAGGACAGGGCGGCGGCCGCCGCGCCAGCAAGGCAAAACCCCGCCGCCATCAGATAGACCGCCCGTGGACCAAATGTATCCCAAAACACACTGAACAGCAGGCCGCCCGCGCTACCGCCGAGGCCATACGAGATGCTGATGAACAATGCCTGCCCGCGCGCTTGCAGCGGGCCGGAGAACCAGCGCTGCAAGGTAGCGACCGACGCCGAATGATGGACGCCAAAGGTCGCCGCGTGCAAGACCTGCGCCACCAGCAGCCAGGCCAGCGACTCGGCGCCGAACCCGATCATGATGAAACGCAGCACGCCCAGCAGCAAGGCCGCAATCATCAGCCGCTCGACGCCGAAGCGGCGAAAAATCGGCGCCTGCCAGAAAAAAAACACGATTTCGGCGATCACGCCCAGCGCCCACATTAGCCCGATCACGGTTTTGCTATACCCGATCTGCGCAAGATAGAGGGAATAAAAAACGTACACCGACGCATGGGCGGCGATCATCAGGAAGGTCGAAACAAAGAACGCCAGCACATCGCGGCGGCGCATCAGGTCGGCCAGCGCAACGGCAGGTTGCAGCGACACCGGCTGGTCCGATTCTGTCATGCGCATGCTGGCATAAAACACCAGCGCCAGCAGCGCCAGCGCAATCCACGGCACCAGGCCGACGCCGAACCAGTCGAGCAGGGTGCCGGCCACCGACACGGCAACAATGAAACCGACCGAGCCCCACAGCCGCAAGCGGCCATAGTGGGTCAGGTCGCCGCGCATGCGCGACAGCATCAGCGCTTCCGACAAGGGGCCCTGGGCGCTGGTGAACAGGTTGAACAGGACCATCACCACCAGCACCTGGGTGAAACCGTCCGCCAGGAACAGGCCGCAAAACGCGAGCGCCGCAGCGCCGGCGGTCAGGCGCAGCACCATCACCCTTTGCTGCCGGTAGTCGGCAATCCAGCCCCACAGGTTGGGACCGAAGATACGCATCACCTGCGCCAGCGACATCAGCACGCCAATCTGGGCGGCCGACATGCCGATCTGGGCGAAATACAGGCTGCCATAGGGCGAGAACACCCCGACATAGCCGTAGTAGGCGAAGAAGAACAGCGCAAAACTCAATGATTGATCTGGCCAGGCGGATCGCGGCACGGGAATTTCCAGGGGTCGCTAATGGCTATACTGCCGCGGCTGTTGCCAGCGCCCTTGCGGGCCACGGCAACGACGGTCTACGAGTGC
This sequence comes from Lacisediminimonas sp., assembly GCF_030645335.1. GTDB lineage: Bacteria > Pseudomonadota > Gammaproteobacteria > Burkholderiales > Burkholderiaceae_D > Lacisediminimonas. The sequence goes on from NZ_JAUSNH010000123.1 coordinate 4,437, forward strand.
TGCGCCTAGTCAGCGCAAGCGCGGCGTCGCTACCTCGACATCTGCGCACTGCGCGCGGGCGCGCAGCGCATGATCCATCAGCACCAGGGCCAGCATGGCTTCGGCGATCGGCGTGGCGCGGATGCCCACGCACGGGTCGTGCCGGCCAAATGTCTCGACGACCTGGGCATTGCCATCCTTGTCGATCGAGCGGCGCGGAATGCGGATGCTCGAGGTCGGCTTGATCGCCAGCGACATGCGAATGTCCTGACCGGTCGAAATACCGCCCAGCACGCCACCTGAATGATTGCTGGCGAATCCGCCCGGCGTGAGCTCGTCGCCGTGTTCGCTGCCCTTTTGCACCACGCAGCCGAAGCCGGCGCCGATT
>NZ_JAUSNH010000137.1 GCF_030645335.1 Lacisediminimonas sp.
CATCGCGGTATCGATCACGCCGTTGGCGATCACCGCAAGTTGACCGATCAGCAGTGGCCAGGCGAGCGTGCCGATGCGTCGGGCATGGTGAGTGAAATGGTGGAACCAGGTCATCAGGAAGAGAGAGCGCTAGCGGGCTGCCGTGAGCCTGTTGTCAGTTCGATCCGCGCCGGTAGAGACGGAAACGTTCATCGCGATCGGATGGGCGGCGGCCCTCCCATAAAAGGGTCCAGTCGCCTTCATGTTCCTGCAGCAATTGGCGGCTGTTCCTTCTGGACAGGCTGTCCTGCAGCAGCAGGTAGCGACAAGCGTTTTGTCCCGGGCGCGAAAATTTTACCTGGCCAAAATAGGCAAACGACGCCCGCTGTGCCGGGCCGACATTCGATACCACGCAGTATCCGGCCGGCGGCAGCTTGCCGGCGATCTGTTGCGCCACGCCGGCATAGCTCTTGCCGTAATTCAGCCATGGCAGCCACAAGGTCATCAGCAACAGCCAGCACAGGATGACGCCACCAGAGGACAGGACGACCGCGCGCCACAGCACAGAAGGGCGGCGCGCTATGCGCCATAGAACCAGCATGATCCAGCCAATGCTTGCCGCGCTGGCGATCAGCAGGGCGATCAGGTTGAACTCGGGCTGGAATCCCGGAGCAAGCTTGAATGCATTCCTGGCGATCTGTGGCGGCCAGCCGGTTTGCTTGGCGATCCATCCGACCCAGATGAAGGCAGCGCAGGCTGTCAGCGTCATTACCGAAAACCAATCAACGGCATTGATCGCACCGCGCTTCATGGTGGGCAAGCCAAATGCGGCCAGTATTGCCAGCGGCGGCAGCAGCGGCAGCAGCAGCGATTCTTCAGAATGCGGATTGGCCACGGCAAGCAGGACGGCGGCCGCCAGAATCGTCAGGGGCAGGCGGATGTGGAGTGCCTGCGCCTGCTTGCGCCAGGCATACAGCGCCCAAAGCGCAAACGGCCATGCCGGCCACGAAAACCATATGCCATTTTTGAGCAGGTAAGCGATGCTGGACAGGCTGGGGCGCACCAATTGTTCGGCATTCCATTGCAGCCAGGCAGCCGTGCGCGAGGCCGCTTCCGGGCTCCATGCCTGCAGTGCGAAAAACCAGGCCGCCATGATCAGCACAGCCAGCGGGAAAGACAGCACCAGCAGCCGGCGCATTACCTTTGGTCCAGCCAGCAGCGCCGGAACCAGTAGCGCGGCTGCAATCGCCAGCGGAACGACATAACCGCGGGTCAGTGCCAGCAGGGCCAGTGTCAGTCCGAGGGTGACCGCGCCGCGCCTTGAACCGGAATCGAACAGCCTGACGGCGCCGTAGAGGGACACCGCGACCAGGGACACCTGCAGCGCTTCGGCGCTGGTTTCATGGCTGCGCAACAGCAGGCCGAGGCAGCCGAGGTAGATCAGCAGTGCGCCATCGGCCAGCGTGCGGCCATAGTCCTTTGCTTCCGGCTGGCCGCCAAAGGCCAGCCTATGCGGCTGCGCTTCGCCGCGCCGGCCGAGCAGGTAGGTTGCGTACCAGACTGCCATCGCGCCGATCAGGAAAAACAGGATGGTCGAAATACGGGCCGCCAGCGCATCGCCCAGCAGATCGCCGAACAGCTTGATGAACAGTGCGCCAATCCAGAAGGCCAGCGGTCCTTCGCCCAGCACCGGCATGCCGGCAATATTGGGCAGCAACCAGTCCTGCAGGCCGCCATGCGCCATGGTCCACATGATGCCGAAGCCGGCCGCATCATCCAGCTTCCAGGGGTCGCGCCGGATCAGTCCGGGCAGGATGTACAGCAGGCACAGTGCAACGAGTCCCCAGCGCGGCAGCGCAAGCGTGGCAGAGGCGGGGAGTCGGACTGGCTTCATGTGCAGGGAAGTTGCCTTGTCGGCTTTTTGTGCTTGGCGACTATTGTGCCGGAAAAGGCAAGGGGATGCGGCTCATTCAGCGCGCAATCCAGTGGATAGGTACCTGATTGCGGCAGGCTGATCGTGGGGCCGGCGAGCGCAAACTCTTGAAACGAAAAAGGCAGCCAAAGCTGCCTTTCCCGGTGCATCGCGTACGCGAACTTAGATGTTCTTGTTGCCGCGGTTGCCCAGCTTGCCAAACTTCTGGCGGAATTTCTCGACACGACCGGCGGTGTCGACGATTTTTTGCTGGCCAGTGTAGAACGGATGCGATTCGGACGATACCTCGATCTTCACCATCGGATAGGTTTTGCCTTCGAACTCAATCGTTTCACGTGTTTGCACGGTGGAACGCGTGATGAACTTGAAATCGCAGGAGAGGTCGTGGAACACGACTTCACGGTATTGGGGGTGAATGCCTTCTTTCATTTCTAGCCTCGTATGGTTGGGTAGCCAATCGTCACTTCGTCGGTCGTCGCTGCTTCCTGACCCGATTGACGGTCACTTGTCCGTTTGGGGAAAGGCGGGATTATACAGGATTCCGACAGCGATTCCCGTGCTGGCCTGACAAGACCGTGGCTGCGGCGATTGCGCCGCAGCCACGGTCGGGCAACTTAGCCGCCGCCCCGGCGCATCATGTCGAAGAATTCCAGGTTGGTCTTGGTCGACTTCAGCTTGTCGAGGATGAATTCCATCGCCTCGATTTCGTCCATGCTGTAGAGCAGCTTGCGCAGCACCCAGATCTTTTGCAGCTGGTCGGGCTTGATCAGCAATTCTTCGCGGCGGGTACCGGACTTGTTGAGGTTGATCGCCGGGTAGACGCGTTTCTCGGCCAGTCGGCGTTCGAGATGCACTTCCATGTTGCCGGTGCCCTTGAACTCTTCATAGATCACGTCGTCCATCCGGCTGCCGGTCTCGATCAGCGCGGTGGCGATGATGGTCAGCGAGCCGCCTTCTTCGATATTGCGCGCCGCGCCGAAGAAACGTTTTGGCCGCTGCAGCGCATTGGCGTCAACGCCGCCGGTCAGCACCTTGCCCGAAGCCGGGATCACGGTGTTGTAAGCGCGCGCAAGGCGGGTGATCGAGTCAAGCAGGATGACGACGTCGCGCTTCATCTCCACCAGGCGCTTGGCTTTCTCAAGCACCATCTCTGCAACTTGCACGTGGCGCGTCGCCGGTTCGTCGAAGGTGGATGCGACCACTTCGCCGCGCACCGAGCGCTGCATTTCGGTTACTTCTTCAGGACGTTCGTCGATCAGCAGGACAATCAGCGTCACGTCCGGATGATTGGCCGTGATCGAGTGCGCAATATGTTGCAGCATCACCGATTTGCCGGATTTCGGCGACGCCACCAGCAGTCCGCGCTGACCCTTGCCGATCGGTGCGATCAGGTCGATGATGCGGCCGGTAATATTTTCTTCGCCGCGCATGTCGCGTTCCAGCGGCAGCATTTTGTTCGGGTGCAGCGGCGTCAGGTTCTCGAACAGGATCTTGTGCTTGGACAGTTCCGGCGATTCGCCATTGACCTTGTCCACCTTGACCAGTGCAAAGTAGCGCTCGCCATCCTTCGGGGTGCGGACTTCGCCTTCGATCGAATCGCCGGTATGCAAATTGAAGCGGCGGATTTGCGAAGGCGAGATATAGATGTCGTCGGTGGACGCCATGTAGCTGGCATCGGGCGAGCGCAGGAAGCCAAAGCCGTCTGGCAGTACTTCGAGGGCGCCGTCGCCAAAAATCTGCTCGCCGGACTTGGCGCGTTTTTTCAGTATGGCGAACATCAGTTCCTGCTTGCGCAGGCGCGCAGCGTTTTCAATGTCCAGGCCGATTGCCATCTCAAGCAGTGCTGAGACGTGCATGGCCTTCAATTCGGATAAATGCATGTGTTTGTGTCCCGGGACGGGAATAGTGGGTGGGGGAGGGGACTGCGGTGTGGTGGAGTCTTTAGGAGACGGCGGCACGGGCGTGCCGCCGCATTTTGCTACTTGTCAGATATTGCTGTCGATGAACGACGCCAACTGGGCTTTGCCCATCGCGCCCACCTTTTGAGCGGCGACTTCGCCGTTCTTGAACAGGATCAGCGTCGGGATGCCACGAATGCCGAACTGGGCAGGTACTGCCTGGTTCGCATCGACGTCCATCTTGGCGATCAGGAGTTTGCCGTCGTATTCCTTGGCGATTTCTTCCAGGATGGGTGCAATCATCTTGCACGGGCCACACCACTCGGCCCAGAAATCGACCAGTACGGGTTTGTCGGACTTCAAGACGTCGGAATCGAAGGATGCGTCGCTGATATGTTTGATATTGTCACTCATGATTTCCTCAATTGAGGGGTATGGAGTTATTTTCACCGCGGAGGGGCTGATGCTGTTACCCGACGAAAGCCGGTCAGGACGGCAGATCGCTCGACAACAACCTGTTCAACGACGGCTTTGAACGGTGCTTTAGAGGTGGTACGACGGGGAATTACGCGAATCATAACCGATTTTCAAAAAAAGTGTGCCTGTCGTGCAAATACCTTGGCCGCAGCTTGAGCGAACCGGCGTAGCGCGCCGGCTGGCCCGGCTGAATTGACCGGTATCAAGGCGAGCAAGGATGCTTGCGATAGTGTGGATTCATCCATCTCACTTGGGTCGAGCGTGCACATCGTCGACATCACCATGTTCTATCCCGCAGAGAGCGGCGGGGTGCGGACTTACCTGGCTGCCAAATCGAACTGGCTGGCCCGGCGGCGGCGCATCGAACACACAGTGATTGCGCCGCATGTCAGCGCCAATGCCGCCGCCCGCCCGCAGGGCCTGATCGCCTTGCCGAGCATGCGCATACCGGGCGTCGGTGGCATCAGGATTCCACTGCCGACCGGCCATGCCGAGCGCGCATTGCGAAAGCTTCGTCCGGACCTGATCGAAGTGGGCGACCCCTACCAGCTTGCATGGGCAGCCTTGCGGGCCAAGCGCGCGCTCGGGGTGCCGGCGATCGCCTACTACCATACGGATCTGCCGCGCATCATGCAGCAACGCTTTGGCGAGGCAGCCCATGCCGCGGCCGCGCGTTACGTGAGGCGCCTGTATCGCCATTTTGACCTGGTGCTGGCGCCAAGCGGCAGCGCGGTACAGCAACTGCGCTCGCTTGGCATCACCCGGGTCCGTCATCAACCGCTGGGTGTCGACACCGATCTATTCCATCCCGGCTTGCAAAGTCCTGGCTTGCGCGATGAACTGGGCTTGCCGGGCACTACCCGCTTGCTGGTGTATGCCGGCCGATTCACGCGCGAGAAGAAGTTGCCGCTGCTGATCGACGCCATCGAACACCTCGGGCCTCCCTATCATTTGCTGATGGTCGGCGGAACCCAGCACAAGCGCCATTCGTCCTCAGTGACCTGCCTGCCATTCCAGAAGCCGCGCGAACTGGCGCGGCTATTGGCCGGGTGCGATGCGTTGGTACACCCGGGTGATGGCGAAACCTTTGGCCTTATCGTGCTCGAAGCGATGGCCAGCGGCATTCCGGTGGTGGGCATGCACGCGGGCGGCGTGGCTGAATTGATCGATGACAGTTGCGGCATGCTGGCCGCGCCCGGGCGCGCGGGCGCTTTGGCCCACGCAATCCGCAGCCTGTATGCGCGCGACATGCTGGCAATGGGGCAGGCTGCACGCGACAAGGTCGTGCGTCGCTATGACTGGCGCATCATCATGCCGCAGTTGCTGTACCAGTATGCCAGCGTACTCACGGCGAGCCGCCGGGACCTGATGGAACAGGAGGCGAGCCATGGATGGATTTAAGCCCGCGCTGTGTGTATCGATCCATGATGTCGCACCGGCGACCTGGCCCTTGTGCGAAAAGCTGATCGATGCGGTCGGCAAAGTAGCGCCGATTCCGCTCACCTTCCTGGTGGTGCCGGCCTGGCACCACCGTTGCAAGGGCGCGTCTGACGACGCCTGCTTCGCCGCGCTGGATGCGCACCGGGAGCATGGCGACGAACTGGCCTTGCATGGCTACACCCACCTTGACGAAGGGCGCGGCCCCGACTGTCCCTGGACCTACTTCTGCCGCCATATCTATACGCAGGGCGAAGGCGAGTTTGCCGGTCTCGGCGCCCGGCAGGCACGCAGGCGCCTGGCCTGGGGGGTGGAATGGTTTGCCCGGCGGGGATGGACGCCGGACGGCTTCGTGGCGCCGGCCTGGTTGCTGTCCGACGGCAGTTGGGATGCGCTGGCGTCGGCGCCGTTTCGCTACACGACGACATTTTCGCGCTTCTATTTGCTGCCGCAGCGCCATTCGGTGTTCGCACCCGCCCTGGTGTACAGCGCGCGCAGCGGATGGGGCAGTACCGTGTCGCGCTGCGTCAATGACGTCTGTGCGCCAATGCTACGCAGCGCGCCCTTGTTGCGCCTGGCCTTGCATCCGCGGGATGCGCACTATCCGTCAACGCTGCTGCATTGCCAGCGGGCGATTGAAAAACTGTTGCAAACACGGGACGCCATGACGAAGTCGGCGTTTGCATTGCATTGGTCTGCTGCGCAGCATGATGATCACTGGCATGGATTGCGATCAGCGGCCGGCACCGCATCGTGATGCCTGTCGCATGACCGCCCGAACAGTCGTGTCCAAGCCGTAATCTATTGACGGAGATTTGTTCACCCCTCTATAGTGGCGGGATGATGTCTGAATTCCTTGCCCTATCCGATAAAGTCGACCAGCTTGCCGAACTGGCCCACGCCCTGCGCCGTGAAAACGCCGAGCTGCGCCTGCGCTGCGCCGGCCTGGTTGCGGACAATGCCGAGCTTGCGCGACGCATGGAAGAAGCGCATCAGCGCGTCGTACTCCTCCTGGAAAAACTACCCGATCCAACCCAGCAGGAGGAGGCAGCATGAGCCAGCTTGATGTTTCCATTATGGGCCAGGCCTATAAACTCGCTTGCAAGGAGGGCCAGGAACAAGCCTTGAAAGAGGCGGTGAGCTACCTTGACGAGAAAATGTGTGCCATTCGCGATGCCGGCAAGATCAAGGGCAACGATCGCATTGCCGTGATGGCAGCATTGGGGATGGCGGCAGAGTTGCTGGCAACCAAGGGCGAAGACGGCCCCCTTGCCGGTGTATCGGTGGCCCAGATGCGGCAAGTGCTCGCCGGCCTGCACGACAAGCTTGACCAGGCGCTGGCCCCGCAGGAAAACCTTTTCTGAGCAGATTGCCTGCCTGGCTCGGCCTTGCCTCGTGCTTGCCACTTTTACTTTGCAAAACCAGACGCATGATGCCCGGTTGCATGGCCGGCTCAGGACATCGGTTGTGTCCCCAAAAATAAGCACACGCCACCTCAGGAAGCGTTTGACTTCACGAGTGGATCGGGTAGACTTTATTACTCCTGCCGTGTTCGCCATTGCCATATATTCCTTGAACCTTTCAAGTGCAACGGCTGCGGAACAAGGTTGACGGGTGTGAGCGTCGCTAGTCCGACGAACCCGAAGTTGACATGACTGTGGCCACTCTGAACCATAAGGTTCGGGATGCCGGCAAAGCGGCACTGGCGGGAAACCAGACTCAAGCGGTTGCATCTCGATGCAGCCGTTTTTTTTTTTGCTGCCGGCGCAAATTTTTTCTTGGTGACGCCGGTCGGTCCTGCCGCAGCCGCCAACGACGTGCAGGGTCGGCAGATGACCGGACACATCGCGGAGCGTTGACATGCAGTACTGGCTAATGAAATCCGAACCCGACGAAGTCAGCATCGACGATGCGCTGGCAGCGCCGGGGCAGTGCGTTGCATGGACCGGGGTGCGCAATTACCAGGCCCGTAACTTCATGCGCGATCAGATGAAAGTTGGCGACGGCATCCTGTTTTACCATTCGAGCTGCGCGCAACCGGGCATTGCCGGGATTGCGGAAGTGGCGAGCACTGCGTATCCGGATCCGACGCAGTTCGACCCCGGTAGTCCGTATCACGACCCCGCTGCACGCCCCGAACAGCCGCGTTGGCTGCTGGTGGATGTGCGGGCGTTGCGCAAGACGCGCTTGCTGACCCTGGCCGAATTGCGCCAGCAGCCAGATCTTGCCGATATGGTGATCCTGCGCCGCGGCAATCGCTTGTCGATTACGCCGGTGACCCGTCAACAGTGGGACAAGCTAATGAAACTGGCTGGCGACTGAGCCGGATTGCGTCCATATCAATGCTGGCGGCCAGCCCGGCCATCGCTCACACCGCCATTGGCGCCGTCAGCGCCGCATGGTGCTGGTAATTCACCAGCGAAAAATCGGCCGGTTCGGCCTGCTCAAGCCATTGTGGTGCATAGATTCCCGTTTCCCTGAAATCCGGGATGCGGGCATCGATCTGCAAGCTCGGCAAGGGCAGGGGATCGCGCGCCAGTTGCTCGTTGAGCATATCGAGATGGTTCTCGTAGATGTGCGCATCGCCAATGAAGTAACTGAGCCAGCGCGGCGTGTATCCGGTCAGCCGGCCTACCAGATGCAGCATGGCAGAGGCTTCGGCAATATTGAAGGGGGCACCCAATCCAATGTCGTTGCTGCGGATATACAGGCAAAGCGATATTTCCCTGGTCGTTGCATTTGGCAGGAACTGGTACAGCAGATGGCACGCAGGCAGCGCAATTTCATCAAGCACCGCGCAATTCCAGCCGTGAAACAGGATCCGGCGGCTCGACGGATTCGTCATGATCGTGTCCAGGCAAGTGCGCAGCTGGTCGATCGACTTGTATAGCAAGACTTTCGGTTCGCCCTTGTCGAGTACCGGCGCTACCACCCGATAGCCATGCTTTTCCGCGTCCGCGATGCGCGCCACGTGCGTGGCCGGAATCAGTTTGTACGCCGGCCAGTCGCGCCATTGCACGCCATACACCGGACCCAGGTCATCGGGCCCCTCGCGATAGGGATTGGCCAGCCAGTCGGCATTTTCATTGGCGTTCTGGTCCCACACCTTGCAACCAAGCGCGCGGAACTCTGCCGCACTGCGTGAAGCGCGCAAAAAGCCGAGCAGCTCCCCGATCACCGACTTGAAGGCCAGCCGCTTGGTGGTCACGGCAGGAAAACCGGCCTGCAGGTCAAACCGCATGGCTGCGCCCGGAATGCTGATGGTCCGCACGCCGGTCCGGTTTTCCTGCCAGCTACCGGTGTCGAGGATATTACGGACGAGGTCGAGGTATTGGCGCATGAAAATTTCCTGAAGTGAAGCGTATTGTATCGCTGCTCAGACCGGCGAATTGAATTGCAGCTTGGCCAGGCTGGCGTACAGGCCGCCGTGCGCCATCAGTTCGGTATGGGTGCCGGTCTCGACAATGCGCCCCTCGTCCATCACGACGATACGGTCGGCGCGTTGCACGGTCGCCAGCCGGTGGGCGATGACCAGGGTGGTGCGGCCGACCATTGCCGCCTCCAGCGCGGATTGCACCAGGCGTTCTGACTCTGCATCGAGCGCACTGGTGGCTTCATCCAGCAGCAGCAGCGGCGGGTTTTTCAGCATCGCGCGGGCGATCGCAATACGCTGCCGCTGGCCGCCTGACAGCCGTACGCCGCGTTCGCCGAGAAAGGATTGATAGCCTTCGGGCAGCCGCTCGATGAACTCGTGCGCCGCCGCCATCTGCGCCGCCCGGATCACTTCCTCGTCGCTGGCGCCGGCCCGGCCGTAGCGGATGTTTTCCATCGCGCTGGTCGAAAATACCACCGTATCTTGCGGTACCACACCGATCGTATTGCGCAGGTCGCCCAGCGCCAGGGTACGGATATCCGCGCCGTTCAACAGGATCCGTCCCTGTTGCGGATCGTAAAAGCGCAACAGCAACTGGAACAACGTCGTCTTGCCGGCGCCGGACGGACCGACAATGGCGAGCGTTTCGCCGGCGGCAATCGACAAGGACACTGCCGACAGCGAAGCCTGCAGTGGGCGCGACGGATAATGAAAGCTGACCGAATCCAACTGCAGCGCTGCGCCGCGCTCTGTGCCTGTGGGCAAGGGCGCCGGGTGCGATGGCGAGGTGATTGCCGGCTGCGCCTGGTGCAATTCCAGTAGTCGCTCGGTTGCGCCCGCCGCCCGCTGCGCTTCGCCAAGCACTTCCGACAACGCGCCAATCGAGCCGGCGACAATGGTGGCGTACAGGATGAATTGCCCAAGCTCACCGGCTGTCATCGAACCACGCAGCACCGCATGCGCGCCCAGCCATAGAACAAACACGATCGCGCCGAACACCAGCAGGATGGCGATCACGGTCAGCATCGAGCGGGCGCGGATGCGGTCGATCGCGGTGCGGAACGCCTGCTCCACCGTCGCGCCGAAGCGGTCCGATTCAGCCTGCTCCCTGGTGAATGCCTGCACGGTGGGCATCGCATTGAGGATTTCGCCGGCCAGCGCGGATGCATCGGCAATGCGGTCTTGCGAATCGCGCGACAGCTTGCGTACTCGTCGCCCGAACACCACGATGGGCACCACCACCGCCAGCAGCAGCACCAGGATGATCGACGACAACCATACGCTGGTGACGAATAGCATCACCATGCCGCCGACAAACAACAGCGCATTGCGCAAGGCCATCGAAATGCTGGTGCCGACCACGGCCTGGATCAGCGTCGTATCGGCAGTCAGGCGTGACAGCACCTCGCCGGTCCGGGTGGTCTCGAAGAACACCGGGCTTTGGGTAATGACATGGCCATACACGGCGCTGCGAATATCGGCGGTGACGCGTTCGCCCAGCCAGGACACCATGTAAAAGCGTGCGGCGGTGGCAACTGCCAGCAGCGCAGCCAGGCCGAACAAGGCCAGGAAAACCAGGTCGATCTGGCCGGCATTGCGGCGCGCCGCATCGCCGAAGCCGAAGTCGATCATTTGCCGGAACGCCACCGGAATGCCCAGGGTTGCGCCCGCTGCCACCAGCAGTGCGATGCCGGCCAACAGGAATTGCTTGCGGTAGGGCCGCAAAAAAGGAAACAGGCCAGCCAGTGTGCCCAGCCCGGCCTTGGCACGTGTGCCGTTTGTCATAGCTTCAATGCCTTTTCATAACCCGTCAGTTCCAGATAGCCGTTCCCGGCCGGCCTGCCATTTTTTTCAAGCTTGATTGCGCCCTCCCAGTAGACCGTCCCGGTAGACATCCGCGAGTCGAGTTCCTGATCGTCCTGCAGTGGTGTCAGTCGCCATTCGGTGTCGCCCGTGCGGAAAATGGCCGAAACCGGATAGTTTGCGCCCGTGCGCGGCGAACGCCAACTGCGCAACGGTTTAAAGCTGACCGATTCAGGTCCGAATCGCGTAATCCGGCCAGCGGCATCGCGTAGCGCTGCATGCGCCCAAATCTGTTCGCCGTTCTTGCCCCGTATCCGGAACATCATCAGCGCGCTGCCATCATCCAGGTTGGCGCCGACCCAGTCCCAACCGACGGCGCGTTCATCAAGCACGGTGCTCGACCATTCATGGTCCAGCCATGCCTGGCCGCTGACCGTCACCGACTTTCCGCCGCGCGTCAATTGCCCGCTGACCTGTAATTGCGGCTCGCTGTAGTAGTAGCTGGCCTGGCCCGGCCTGGGGCCCTTGCGCGAGTATCCCTGGTCCCCTTGCAGCATCAGGCCTTGGGTCGGCTTGAAGTCGAGCGCAAGGCTGAATTCCTGCGCGCGGATGCGGGCCAGGTAGCGACCGTCCGGCTGGCGTTGCAAAGACCAATCGTCCAGCTTGACGTCAGTATCGCCGGTTTTTGCATAGGCCAGTCCCCAGCCTTCACGGGCGCTTTTCTGGTCATGCAAGAGCTTGCCATCGCGCGGATCCGAGATCGCTGCATGGGCAATGATCAATTGCTTTGGTGCGAAGCGGCTTGGGTTGTCGGGAGCGTGTTCCGTGCGCGATCGGAAGAACGTGACCTGGAACCCGAGTGCCATGCCATCGGGCAGTTTCAACCAGCCGGTGGCGTACCACCATTCAGTACGGAAATCGGGATGCGCACCGAAATCAGCGGGAAACTGCAGCGGTTTGTCCGGCGTCACCTGCGCGAACGCGACCGGCTTGCCCTTGCTGGCAGCTGCAAGCGATGTCGCCGTTGGGTTCGGGGCAGCCGCAGTCGCTGGCCCGGCGGTCTGTGCGCGGCCCCCCCCCACCGACACGCAAACCAGCATCATCATTGCCACTACTTTCCAGCAGTGCATTTTGCTCCTGCGCAATCGTTGCTGCATGCTGTTGCACTCTGTCTGTTGCATTGCGGCTCCCTTACCAGTCTTCCCGCACCGCCCGCACGGCGCTGCCGGCAACGGCAAGCCGGCCTGACGCCAATGCAGTCAGTCCTGCGCTGGCCAGCAGCAGCGCAGTGACTGCCGCCAGCAAGCCCCACGGCATATGCAATTGCATGCTCCAGTGAAATGACTGCGGATTGACGATGAAGATCAGGATCAGGCTGATGCACCAGCCCAGCACGAAGCCAACCGCGATGCCAATGGCGCTCAGCAACACGCCTTCCGCCACGAGCAGTTGCATGATCTGCCGCCGGGTAAAGCCGATATGCCGCAGCATGCCGAATTCGCGTGCGCGCGCCAGCGTCTGTGCGCTGAAGGTGGCGGCAATCCCGAACAGGCCGATCATCACGGCGACCGCTTCGAGCAGGTAGGTGATGGCAAAGCTGCGATCGAATATTTTCAGGCTGATGGCGCGGATTTCCGCCGGCTCGGTCAGTTCCAGCGTGGGACCGAAGGGCAAGGAACGCAGCGCAGTACGCACTGCCTGCATTTGCGCATCGCGGGCCAGCCACAGGGCGGCGTCGTTGATCTGCCGGTCGCCGCTGATGCGCTGATAGTCTGCCAGGCGCATCTGTATTGCGCCGCTCTGACGTGCATAGTCACGCCAGATGCCGGCGACGACAAAATCCTGTTCGCCAGTGCCGATCGGCAATTTCATGCGCTTGCCCAGCGCATGGTCGTACAGGTCCACCATGGCTTCGGAAACCCAGATCGGCACCGTACCCGCAGCAACGGTGTCGAGTTGCCCACCGGTCAGCGGCAAGGATTTGCCGGCATCGGCCTCATCAATCAGGCGGGCGATGACCGCGACCGGCGGGCGGGCCGGATCGAGAGTCAATTGCGTCACACGCTGGAATCCGACTTGCGCCAGGCCCGGAACGCGCTCGATCGATGCCTGCTGCTCCGGGCTCAATAACGCGCTTTCACCGCCCGGCGAGCGCACATACAGGTCCGCCGCCAGCAGATGGCGCAGCCAGTCGTCCACCGATATCCGGAAACTTGCCACCATGATCGCCATTGCCACCATCAGCGAAAAGCTGGACAGCACACCGCCCAATGCAATCGAGGCCTGGTTGGGCGCGTTGGCCAGCCGATTCATTGCCAGCATGGTGACGGCGCGGCGCGGGAAGATCGCCAGGCGCGTGAACAGGGCAGCGGCCATGCGCGGCATCAAGGCAATCGCACCGATCAGCAGCAGCGCGATCGCCAGGTAGCCAAACAGCGGCAAATCGGCGACCGGTGGCGCTTGCGTAAGCAACGCGCCGGCCAGCAGGCAAGCCAGGCCGGGCCAGGGCGTGGCAAGACGTGCCAGCGCACTGTCTTCGCTGCCGGCCTTGAGCGCGGGCGCCAGGCGCGTCCGTGCCGCTTCCCATGCCGGTGCGGCGCTGCCGAGCAGGGCAACACCGGTGCCGGCGCAAAAAAACAGCAGCGCCGCGCCCATGCTGAACACCGGCTCGGGCCGCACCCCCGGAAAATAGCCGCCGCCCAAATCGCCGCCGAACAGGCGCAGCGCAAGCGCAGCCATCGCGTAACCGGCAATGAGGCCGAGCAGCGAGCCGATCGCGCCCAGCAAAGCCGCTTCCAGCAATACCTGCCCGATCAATTGCCGGCGGGTCCAGCCGATCACGCGCAGTAGCGCGAAGCTGCTGCGCCGGCGAATCACCGACAGCGCCTGCGTCGAAAAAACCAGGAATGCGCCAGTGAACAAGGCCACCAGCGCCAGCACATTCAGATTGACCCGGTAGGCGCGCGACATGCGTTCAGTGCGCTGCTCCTGGTCTTGCGCCTGCGTCACCAGCAAGGTGCTGCCCAGTTCGCGCTGCAAGCGCAGGCGGAATTGTTCACGATCGATGCCGGCGTCCAGTTTGAGGTCGATGTGCGACAACTGTCCCAGCCGACCCAGCCGCCATTGGGCAGCGCCCAGGTCCATCACGGCCAGGCGTTGCCCGGCACGCGCACGGGTCAGGGTGCCGGCAATGCGCAGCGTGACCGGCGCGCCGCCGATGCGCAGTGTCACGCTGTCGCCCGCCTTGCGCTGCAGCCAGGTCAGCGCAGCGGGAGAAAGAAAGATGGTGTCATCCATCAAGCCATCGAAAGGCCGGTCTGCAGCCGGCACGCCGATCAGGTCCGGCGTGATGGCCGCGCTGCGGAAAACATCGAGGGCGACGATTTTCAGCGTGCCCTTGGCATCGATTGGCGTGGCATCCACCTCCAGCACCGGACTAGCCTGGGCGACGCCATCCATGCGCGCCAGCCGCACATAAGCCTGTTCATCGAAAAAAGCCTGGGCGCCGCGCACCTGCAAATCGGCCGTGCCGGACACGGTCTTGATGGCGGCGCTGAATTCATTGAAGGCCGCTGCGTTGATCAGGTGGATTGCAAAGCCCAGCGCCACGCCCAAGGCGATCGCGGCCAGCGCCACCAGCGCGCGCACGGGATGCGCGCGCAGCTCCCCCTGCAACAGCCAGCGGGTCAGCACTGATGCCGTCATGCGAGCGCTTCTTGATGCAGTCCGTCGCGCCGCAACACCAGCACGCGATCAGCCGTGCTGGCGGCGGCACGGGAATGGGTGACGATGATGGCGCAGGCACCACTGGCGCGGATTTCAGCGCGCAGCAAGGCCAGGATATCTTGTGCCGTATCCGGATCGAGATTACCGGTCGGCTCGTCGGCCAGCAGCAGTCGCGGTTGGTGCACCAGCGCACGCGCAATTGCCACGCGTTGCAGTTCACCGCCCGACAGTGCACGCGGAAAATCGTGTTCCCTGCCGGCCAGGCCGACTGCCGCCAGCATCGTCATCGCGCGCGCCGCCGGCAGGCCGTTGAGCACGAGCGGCAGCGCAACGTTCTGCAGCAGCGTCAGGTGGGGCAGCAGGTGGAATGCCTGGAACACGAAGCCGAGTTTTTGCCGCCGCAGCAAAGTCGCCTGCAGATCGTCGGCGCCAGCCAGGTCGACACCGTCTACCAGCAACTGGCCGGCGTCGGGCGTATCCAGTCCTGCGATCAGGTTCAGCAGCGTTGATTTGCCAACGCCGGACTCACCCATGATCGCCACGTACTCGCCGGGCATCAGGCAAAAGTCGAGATGTTCCAGCACCACCCGTTGTCCATATTGCTTGCGCAAGCCCTTGCATTGGAGGGCCGGCGTGATGCCAGCGCCTGGTGTGGCCGCGCGCGGCAACGGTGGAAAAGTCGGGGAGGGTGGTGAGCGTTCCATCGTGGCGGTGGTGTTCTGCGAGGGTGCGGGGGATGCGTTAAACTGCGCCAGTGTATTGCAAGTTTGACTTGCAGGCCGCCCGCGCAATGCGCGGGGCATGCTGCCCTGCTGGTTTTCCAATCGGCAAAACGTTCGACTGTTAATCGTCAGCTTGTTCGTTATTTCCTTAGAGAGATGAATATGGATCGTCGTACCTTCCTCAAGACAGGCGCCGCGCTATCGAGCGCAGCGGCAACCGGCTCACTGGTTTCTGCGGCGCACGCCAGTGAGGCGGGCTGGCGTACCTTTGAAGTCACGACCCGGGTTGAACTAACGGGTGCTGGCCCGGCCCGCGTCTGGTTGCCGGTGCCATCCGTCAACACGCAATACCAGAAAGTGATCGCTAACCGCTTCAATGCGGGCAGCGGCCAGGCCAGTATCGTGCAGGACCCGCGCTACGGCGCCGGCATCCTGGTGGCGCAATTCAGCCAGGCCGACACACCCGTGGTCGAGCTCGTTTCGCAGTTCAGTACGCGCGATCGTGCCGTCACGCCAGGGCAGGCAACCGGCGAGTCGCTGAGCGACAGCGAGCGGCGCAAGTATCTGGAGTCCACCGCACTGTTGCCAACCGATGGCATCGTCGGCGAGACGGCGCGGGACATTACCAAGGGCCGGAAAAACGACCTCGACCGCGCGCACGCGATTTACGAATGGATCGTCGACAACACCCACCGCGATGGCAAGGTCCGCGGCTGTGGCGTCGGCGATATCAAGGCGATGCTCGAAACAAAAAGTCTTGGCGGTAAATGCGCCGACCTCAATGCCCTGTTCGTCGGTTTGGCGCGGGCTGCCGGCATTCCGGCGCGCGATGTGTACGGTATTCGCGTTGCCGATTCGCGGCTAGGCTACAAGTCCTTGGGAAAATCGGGCGACATCACCCGGGCGCAACATTGCCGCGCGGAGTTTTACCTGGCGGGAACCGGCTGGATTCCGGTTGACCCGGCCGATGTCCGCAAGGTCATCCTGGAAGAAAATGGCGGACTGCCGATTGGCGACGCCAAGGTCGAGGCAGCCCGCAAGCGCTTGTTTGGTGCATGGGAAATGAACTGGCTGGCCTATAACTACGCGCATGACGTGCAATTGCCGGGCGCCGCCAAGGGGCCGATCGGTTTCCTGATGTATCCCAATGGTGAAGCCTACGACCAGGGGCGACTGGTTCGTATCGACAGTCTCGATCCTGACAACTTCAAGTACAAGATCGTCGCGCGCGAAATCCCGGCTTAAGCGCGCCATGTACTATTGCTGCGACCTGACGGTGACTGCATGACGCGCTGGTTGCGTGGAATCTTGCCTGCACTTGCTTTTTTTGTCGCACTGCCTGTCATGGCAGGGTCGGACTGGAAAAGTTACTCCACACCGGGCGGACAAGCGCCGCAGGCGCTGTCGCTGGCCGATCTCGCCGGCAAGACAGTTGACCTGAAGTCGCTCAAAGGCCAGGTGGTGCTGCTCAATTTCTGGGCCACCTGGTGCGAACCCTGCCGCGATGAAATGCCGGCAATGAACCGCTTGCAGCAGAAATTCGGTGCACGCGGTTTCAAGGTCATTGCAGTCAACCTGGGCGAGTCCCGGGGGCGCATCGAACAATTCCTGCGTACTACGCCGGTCGATTTCCTGATTTTGCGGGATGACGATTCATCTGTGTCAAAAGCGTGGCGGGTCAGGGTCTTGCCAGCCAGCTTCCTGGTAGACAGGAACGGCATGCTGCGCTATCAATTGGTGGGTGAAGCAAAATGGGACGAACCATCGTTGCAGGCGCCGATCCTGGAATTGCTTAAATAACGCTCACTCACCTATAGCGATCTCGCCCAATGGCCCGTTTCATCCAGATAGCAGTACAAGATGCGGCTGCAATCCGTGATGAACTGACGGCCGGGCTGTCGGCGCCGACCGCCGCCATCGCCCCGAAACATTTCTACGATCTGCTCGGCTCCAAACTGTTTGAAGCGATTTGCGAGCTGCCAGAGTATTACCCGACCCGCACCGAGGCCGCGATATTTGCTGATCAACAGGCTGCGATTGGGCAAGCCGCAGGAAGCGGCCGCGTGCTGATCGACCTGGGCGCAGGCAATTGCGAAAAGGCGGCATCGCTTTTCCCGGTGCTGCAGCCATCGGCTTACGTGCCGGTCGACATTTCAACCAGCTTCCTGCAACAGGCGGTGGAACGGCTACAGGCACAATATCCGGCCATGCCCATGCTGGGCGTGGGTATCGACTTTTCAACAACGCTGGAACTGCCGCCGGAGGTGCCAAGCGGCCGGCGGCTATTTTTTTATCCCGGTTCGTCGATCGGCAACTTCACGCCGCAGGAAGCCGTTGCATTCTTGCGCCGCGTGTGCCATGCATGCGGCAGCGATGGCAGCCTGTTGATCGGTGTTGACCTTGTGAAAGATCCGGCGACCTTGCAACAGGCGTACGACGATGCACTGGGCGTCACTGCCTGCTTCAACCTGAACGTGCTCAACAACGTCAACGCGCTGCTGCATGCCGATTTCCGCTTGTCCGGCTGGCGCCATCAGGCTCTATTCAACGCCGTGGACAGTCGTATTGAAATGCATCTCGAAGCCAGGGAAGACCAGCGCGTCGGCTGGGACGGTGGCGCGCGCCGATTCGAGCGCGGCCAACGGATCCATACCGAGAACAGCTACAAATACAGTCGGGCTGCCTTCCTGGCCTTGTTGCAGGAGGCGGGCTTTGCAGGCATCGAAGCCTGGACCGATCCGCAGCAATGGTTCATGGTGTGTCACGCCCGCGTCGGCTGAACCGATATCGCTAGCGACCTGGCATGGCAGAAAGCGATCGCTCATTCCCTAGCCTGGACCAACTGCGCGCACAATTCCCTCTGGTCCGCGGTAAAAGTATTGCACTGGCGGCAAACCTGTCGGAAGAGGACTGCTGCGTGCAATCCATGCCCGACGCCAGTCCGGCCAAATGGCATCTTGCCCATGTGACCTGGTTTTTCGAGACATTCATCCTGGAAAAGCATGAAGCGGGATACCAGTCCTTCCATCCGGCATTCAGGATGCTGTTCAATTCCTATTACAACGGTGTCGGCGAAATGCATGCGCGGGCACAGCGTGGCTTGCTGACGCGGCCCGGCTTGCGTGACGTGTTGGCCTCCCGT
>NZ_JAUSNH010000141.1 GCF_030645335.1 Lacisediminimonas sp.
ATGCAGCACGCGGATGCTGTCGGGCTCGCGCTGCAGGATCTCGCCGACCACGGTCGACACCAGCGTCTCGTGCGCCTGGCCCGAGGTCGAGGTGCCCATCATGGCCGTGATCGAACCGGACAAGTCAATCCGCACCAGGCAGGAATCCATCCAGGTGGTGGTCTTGTTTTTTGGATTCAGCAGCGGCTCGAAGGACGAGTTGCCGCCCGACGGCTCCAGGCAAGTGGAAATGCCGATGCCGGCCAACAGGCCGCTGGCGCGCAGCGCATCGCGCTCCTTGACCAGCTCGTCGAATTTCGCCGTTGCCATCGCCTTGCCGAGCACGGTTTCGTAATCGCCCGAATCGTAATGGGTGCCGCTCGGGATCAGGTAGGGGAACTCATCCCGGCCGATCAGGTTGCGGTGCCGCAGTTCGATCCGGTCCATGCCCAGGTAGCGGGCCACCTTGTCGATGCCGGTCTCGATTGCATAGTTGGTCGGCGCCTGGCCAAAGCCGCGCACGGCTTCTTGCGGCGTCTTGTTGGTCAGTACCGAAACGGCTTCATATTCGACACTGCCGATCCGGTATGGCCCGACGATGGCGCCCACTGGCTTGCCCAGTTGCAGCGGCGAGCGGCCCGAATACGCGCCGATATCGTCGATCGCGCGCATGCGCATCGACTTGATCGCGCCGTCGGCTTCAAACGCCAGCGTGACATCGAAAATCCGGTCCGGACCCTGCATGTCGCCACCGCGCATGTTTTCCAGGCGGTCTTCCAGGAAGCGCACCGGACGGCCCAGCTTGCGCGACAGGTAACCCACCAGCACCGAATGCTTGAGCCCACGCTTGACGCCATAACTGCCGCCGACGTCGACGTCGAAATGCACGCGCACATTATTGCCCGGCATGCGCAGGCACTTGGCGATCTGGTCCGGGTATTTCGGCATCTGGATCGAGGCCCAGACATCCAGGATCTGCGTCGTATCGTTCCACGAGCAGGTGACCACGAAGGTTTCGATCGGCACGGTGGAGCTGCGCGCCCAGCGCACCCGGTACGACAACTTGTGCTGCGCCCGCTCGAAGTCCTCGTCCACCGCACCCCAGGTAAACTTGCGGCGCAGGATGGTGTTGGTGCCATGCGACGGATGCACCAGCGGCGCGGCCTCGGTCAGCGAGAATTCCGGATCGACCACATGCGGCATCTGTTCGTATTCGACCTGCACCAGTTCGCTGGCGTCTTCCGCCAGTGCGCGCGAATCGGCCACCACGGCGACCACCCATTCGCCGGCGTAGCGCACCACATCCTTGGCCAGCGAATAACGGGTCACGCTGGCGGCATCGACGCCGGGCAGCGAGGGATCGGTATTGGCATGGAATTCTTCGCCGGTCAGCACCGCATGCACGCCCGGCATGGCCAGCGCCCCGGACACATCGATCGACAGGATCTTTGCACTGGCATACGGGCTGGCGACAATCGCCACATGCAACAGGCCCGGCACCTGGATATCTGCCGCATAGCGGCCCTGGCCGAACACGAAACGCTTGTGCTCGACTGCGCGCCGATGGCGGCCTACGTAACGGAATTTTGGATCAGCCATGATGCGCACCCTCCTTGGCGTCCGGGCTGGTCGCATGCTTGACCGCATCGACGATCTGTTGATAGCCGGTGCAGCGGCACAAGTTGCCGCCGATGGCTTCGCGGATTTGCTGCTCGTCCGGATGCGGGTTTTTAGCGACCAGCGCATGGCAGGCGATCAGCATGCCGGGCGTTCAGTAGCCGCATTGCATGGCGTGCTTTTCGCAGAACGCGTCCTGGATCTTCGACATCTGGCCGCGTTCCGGCGCCAGGCCTTCGACCGTGGTGATTTCCATGCCATCCACCTGCACGGCAAACGTGCAGCACGAGCGCACCGGCTCGCCGTTGAGCAATACGGAACAAGCGCCGCAAATGCCGTGTTCACAGCCGACGTGCGTGCCGGTCAGCAGCAGGTGGTCACGCAGGAAATCCACCAGCGTGGTGCGCGCTTCGACCTGGCGCGACTGCACCGTACCGTTGACCTTGAGGGTGACTTTCACCAGATTGTTTGACATTGTGATCTCTCCTTTTATGCCTTGGCCACGGCGCGTTGGCCCTGGCCGGCTTTGGCCAGCATGCGCGACAGCAGCACTGTTGCCAGGTGACGTCGGTAATCGGCGTCGGCATGCATGTCCGAGCCGGGCTCGGCGCTCTGTGCCGCGGCATGGGCCACGTCCTTGGCCAGCTTTTCATCGATCTTGCGGCCCACCAGTTGCTGCGCCAGCTCCGGGAACGCCAGCGGTATGCCGTCCACGCCACCCAGCCCAAATGCCGCACGCTGGCAAACGCCGTCAGCGCCGATCTGCAACTGGCACGCGGCCGAGGCCATGGCAAAGTCGCCGTGGCGCATCGCCACTTCATCGAATATCGTCACCACGCCGGGCCCTTGCCAGACCGGCCATTCGATCTCGACCAGGCATTCGGTTTCACCGACCGCGGTAAACATCGGCCCCATGAAAAATTCGGATGCCGGTACCGTGCGCACGCCGCCGGATTTGCTGCGCAAGCGCAGGCCGGCGTTGAGGATGCTGGCTGCCAGTGGCAACTCTGCCGATGGATCGGCATGTACCAGGCTGCCGCCGACGGTGCCGCGGTTGCGGGTCTGGACGTGGCCGACCCACTTGAGCGCATCGCGCACCAGTGGCAGCGACTTGTGCAATTCGGTGTTGAACTCGACGTCGCGCTGGCGGGTTGCCGCGCCCATTGTGACGTGGTCGGCGGCGATCTGGATATTCTTCAGTTCGCCCAGCCGGTTGATGTCGACCAGCAGCGCCGGGCGCGCCAGTCGCATTGCCATCATCGGGACCAGGCTCTGGCCGCCGGCAATCAGTTTGGCGTCCGACGCGTTGGCGTCGAGTACCTCCAGTGCGTGCTCCAGGCTGCTGGCGCAGACGTAATCGAATGCTGCCGCTTTCATGGCCGCTTCCCTTCGCCTGCTGCTGCAGGCCAAAACGCGTTGACGGTGTTCAATTTCTCTCCTTCGGACGGGCGGGCACATGCCGGCTTGGTCGCAAGTTTGGCAAGTATCGGGATATTGGGGAGGGAGTTCAATCGATTAATAGTCATGGAGCGTGACTTTTGCTGATGATGGGGGCGGGTGGGGGATTGTAGGCTTTGTGGTGGGGTGGTGGGGGTTGTC
>NZ_JAUSNH010000147.1 GCF_030645335.1 Lacisediminimonas sp.
GCCCGGCCATGATCGACCTGATCAGCGGCACCGTGCTGATGATGACTGAAACCGCACCGGCATCGCTGCAGTTCGTGAAGGCCGGCAAGCTGCGCGCACTGGCAGTTACGACCTCGCAGCGCATTTCCATGCTGCCGGACGTGCCGACCGCGATGGAAGCCGGCCTCAAGGATTTCGACGTCAGCTCGACCTTCGGCGTACTGGTCCCGACCGGCACACCGGCTGAGGTCATCACCCGCCTGAACGCTGAACTGGCCAAGATCATGAAGGATCCGGAAGCGCAGCAGCAGATGCTGGGCCAGGGCGTGTACGCATTGCCGGCCACCACGCCGGCCAAGGCTGCCGAGCGCCTGAACCAGGAAGTGTCGCGCTGGGCCAAGGTGATTGGCGAAGCCAATATCAAGTCGGACTAAGCAGTTCAATCGACCGGCGCAGCATGCTGCGCTGGTCGCTGTCATCGTTTTCGCACCATCCGCAGTCCCGGCGGCGCCCTGCCGACCGGTATCCCCGACTTTCTAGCGATTCATCATGTCCGATTCCATCAAGAAGCCACCATCCGACGCCACCGGCCTGCGCAAAGGCCTGACCAGCTACGGCGACAGCGGCTTTTCGCTGTTCCTGCGCAAGGCCTTCATCAAGGGCGCTGGCTATACCGACAGCGCGCTGGACCGGCCCGTGATCGGCATCGCCAATACCGGCAGCGCCTACAACCCCTGCCACGGCAACGCGCCGCAATTGATCGAGGCGGTCAAGCGCGGCGTCATGCTGGCAGGCGGGCTGCCGATGGATTTCCCGACCATCTCGATCCATGAAAGTTTCGCGCATCCGACCAGCATGTACCTGCGCAACCTGATGTCGATGGATACCGAGGAGCTGATCCGCGCCCAGCCGATGGACGCCGTGGTGCTGATCGGCGGTTGCGACAAGACGGTGCCGGCGCAATTGATGGGCGCGGCGTCGGCCAACATACCGGCGATCCAGTTGATCACCGGCTCGATGCTGACCGGTTCACATCGCTCCGAACGGGTCGGCGCTTGCACCGACTGCCGCCGTTACTGGGGCAAGTTTCGCGCCGACGAGATCGACCAGCAGGAAATTTCGGACGTCAACAACCAACTCGTAGCCAGCGTGGGCACCTGCTCGGTGATGGGCACGGCCAGCACCATGGCCTGCATCGCCGAAGCACTGGGCATGACGGTGCCGGGCGGCGCATCGCCGCCGGCCGTGACTGCCGACCGGATTCGCATTGCCGAGCAAACCGGCGCACAAGCGGTGCAGATGGCGCACGACCGCCTGACGATCGACAAGATCCTGACGCCGGAAGCATTTGAGAACGCCATGCGCGTGCTGCTGGCCATTGGCGGCTCGACCAATGGCATCGTGCACCTGACGGCGATTGCTGGACGCATGGGTCTGGAAGTCGACCTCAAGGCGCTCGACCGCATGGGCCGCGACACGCCGGTGCTGCTGGACCTGAAGCCGTCCGGCCAGCATTACATGGAAGACTTCCATCATGCCGGCGGCATGAGCACGCTGCTGCGCGAATTGAAGCCCCTGTTGAACCTTGGCGCAATGACCGTCACCGGCCGCACGCTGGGGGAAGAGCTGGAACGTGCGGGACCGGGTTTCAAGCAGGACGTCGTGCGTTCGGTCGCCAATCCGATTTATCCGCAGGGTGGGATTGCGGTACTGGAAGGCAACCTGGCGCCAGGCGGCGCCATCATCAAGCAGTCCGCTGCCGATCCGAAGTTGATGGAGCATGAAGGACGCGCGGTCGTGTTTGAAAACGCGGTCGACCTGGCAACCCGGATCGACGCCGACGACCTCGACGTCACCGCCGACGACATCCTGGTGCTGAAGAACATCGGCCCCAAGGGCGCACCCGGCATGCCGGAAGCTGGCTACATCCCGATTCCGCTGAAGCTGGCGCGCGCCGGCGTCAAGGATATCGTGCGCATTTCCGACGGCCGCATGAGCGGCACGGCATTCGGCACCATCGTGCTGCATGTGACGCCGGAATCCGCCATTGGTGGCCCGTTGGCGTATGTGCAGAACGGCGACCGTATCCGCCTGTCGGTACTGAACCGCGAAATCAGCTTGCTGGTGTCGGCCGAAGAACTGGCCGAGCGCGCACGCAAGAATCCGGTGACGCCGCCGACCGCCGATCGCGGCTATCGCAAGCTGTTCCTCGATACCGTGACCCAGGCCGACAAGGGGGTGGACTTCGACTTCCTGCGCGCCGCCACCAGCACCGGCAAGACGCCGCGCGGCTAGCGCGCCGCCGCCATCCTGCTGGCCCGGGCATGGCGGCAAAGCGGTATCGCCAGTGGGCAGCCGGCGGGATCACCAGCGGTGGCGGTGGGTGTAGACTGCCCCGCATGAATATCGAGTATCTGCAAAGTTTCGTCGCCGTGGTCGATGCCGGTTCGCTGGCTGAAGCCGCGCGCCGGCTGGACCTGACGCCGGCGGCGATGGCCGCCCGCATCAAGGCGCTGGAAGACCAGTTCGGCACCAGCCTGCTGCAGCGTGCCGGCCGGGCAGTGCGGCCGACCGAGGCCGGCCTGAAAATCCTGGAACGCTCGCGCGGCCTGCTGCGCGACGTGCGCGACCTGCATGCCATTGCCCAGGACAGCAGCCGGCTTGGCGAGCTGCGGCTGGGTGTATTCGTCTCGGCGCTGACCAGCGTGCTGCCGCCGGTGCTCAGGCGCCTGTATGACGCCTATCCTGAAATGTCGGTATTCGTCGCGCCCGGCGCATCGGTGGAATTGTGTCGCCGGGTGGCCGCCGGCGAGCTCGATGCCGCCATCGTGGTCGAACCGCAATTCGCCATTCCCAAAACCTGCGAATGGCATGCGCTGACCGAAGAGCCGCTGGTGGTCGTGGCCCACGCCAGCATGGCAGGGCGCGATCCGCATGCGCTATTGCGCGAGGAACCGTTTATTCGTTATGACCGTTCGGTATTGGGCGGGCAACTGGCCGAGCGCTACATGCGCGACCACGACATACACCCCAAACAGCGACTGGAAATCGATGGCCTGCTGGCCATCGCGGCTTTGATCGATCATGGCCTGGGGGTATCGCTGTTGCCGGATTGGCCGGCGATGTGGTCCAGCGGCATGGCATTGGCACGGATACCTTTGCCGGGACGTGCGCCGGTGCGCAGGATCGGATTGATCCGCGGCTTGCAAAGCCCGCATGCGGCGCTGGCCGAAGCCTTCCTCAACGAAGCGCGCAGCGTGTTTTCGGAAGAAACGCCGCCGGCCTAGCTGTGGATCAGACCGGCGCTGACTGTTTTCAGTCTTTCAACATGCTCTGCAATTCGCCGCTTTCATACATCTCGGTCAGGATGTCGGAACCGCCGACGAACTCGCCCTTGATGTACAACTGCGGAATCGTTGGCCAGTTGGAATATTCCTTGATGCCCTGGCGAACTTCCGCATCTTCCAGCACGTTGATGGTCACGATGTTTTGCGCGCCGCTGGACTTCAGCAACTGGATTGCGCGGCCCGAAAACCCGCACTGCGGAAATTGCGCAGTGCCTTTCATGAACAGCACGACCGGGTTAGCGGTCACGGTCTGCTTGATCCATTCTGTTACGTCGCTCATGGCGCTACTCTCGAAAAAATAATGGGACCCCGTCATTATAGGGAGAATTGCGCCTGGCCGTTGGCTGCGCCGGGCATCTCCACGCTGGCAGCAGGGCCATGCCGGGATGGCGCCGGCAGCGCCCGTGCCCGGCATGCGCTGGCGCTGGCTATTGCTTGAGCTTGGCGAAAGCGGCCGCCATTGCTGACGCGCCTGTTGGCGCTCGCTCCTGCTGTTGATGCTGGACCACGCGCCGGGCGTCATTGCGATCGCCGCGCTGGCTGGCCTGGCGCGCGCCGGCGGCCGGTGGCTCGTCCGACAGGCGCATGGTCAGCGCAATGCGCTTGCGCTTTTCATCCACCTCCAGCACCTTGACCTTCACCACCTGGCCTGCCTTGACCACGCTGTGCGGGTCCTTGACGAAGGTGTTGGATAGCGCAGAGATGTGGACCAGGCCGTCCTGGTGCACGCCAATGTCGATGAACGCCCCGAATGCGGCGACGTTGGTCACGACACCTTCGAGCAGCATCCCGGGGCGCAGGTCGCGGATTTCTTCCACGCCTTCCTTGAAACTGGCGGTGGTGAATTCCGGACGCGGGTCGCGGCCCGGTTTTTCCAGCTCTTTCAAAATGTCCGAGATGGTCGGCACACCGAATTTCTCATCGGCATATTTCGCCGGCGTCAGCGATTGCAGCAGGCGCACGTCGCCGATGACGGACCTCACATCCCGCTTCAGGTCGGCCAGGATTTTTTCAACCAGCGGATAGGATTCCGGGTGCACAGCCGACGCGTCCAGCGGATTGTCGCCATTGATGACGCGCAAGAAGCCCGCAGCCTGTTCAAAGGTCTTGTCGCCCAGTCGTGGCACGTCGCGCAAGCTGGCGCGGGAGCGGAAGCTGCCGTGCGTGTCGCGGTAATTGACGATGCCCTGCGCCACGCCGGCGCTCAGGCCCGACACCCGCGCCAGCAGCGGCGCCGAGGCGGTATTGACGTCCACGCCCACCGCATTCACGCAATCTTCTACCACCGCGTCGAGCGAGCGCGCCAGCGGCGCCTGTCCCACGTCATGCTGGTACTGGCCCACGCCGATCGACTTCGGGTCGATCTTCACCAGTTCGGCCAGGGGGTCTTGCAAGCGGCGCGCGATCGACACCGCACCGCGCAGCGACACATCCATGTCGGGCAGTTCGCGCGAAGCGAATTCCGAGGCGGAATAGACTGAAGCGCCAGCTTCGGACACCACGATCTTGGACATTCCCGCAGCCGGGCGTTGCTTGATCAGGTCGAGCGCCAGGCGATCGGTTTCGCGCGAGGCCGTGCCATTGCCGATGGCGATCAGCGCCACCTTGTGCTTGTCGGCCAGCTGGCCCAGCACATGCAGTGAGCCGTCCCAGTCATTGCGCGGCTGGTGCGGATAAATGGTGGCGGTATCGACCACCCGGCCGGTGGCGTCGATCACGGCGACCTTCACACCGGTACGCAAGCCCGGGTCCAGGCCCATGGTGGCGCGCGATCCGGCCGGTGCGGCCAGCAGCAGCGACTTCAGGTTGGTGGCAAAGACGTTGATGGCCTCGGCCTCGGCTTTTTCGCGCAGCGCCGTCATCAGTTCGGTTTCCAGGTGCATGAAGGCCTTGACGCGCCAGGTCCAGCGCACCGTGTCGGCCAGCCATTTGTCCGCAGGACGGCCCTGGCTGCTGATGCCAAAGCGGGCCGAGATGCGCGATTCGCATGGGTTGTGCGGCGCATCCCATTTTGGCTT
Organism: Lacisediminimonas sp.; assembly: GCF_030645335.1. Lineage (GTDB taxonomy): Bacteria > Pseudomonadota > Gammaproteobacteria > Burkholderiales > Burkholderiaceae_D > Lacisediminimonas. Next base: position 5,345 of record NZ_JAUSNH010000147.1, read on the forward strand.
TTCCTGCTCGGTGTCGAGCCGCAGGATCACGCCCAGCATTTCTTCGCGGCGGCCGCGGAACAGCGCCAGTGCACGATGCGAGGGGATGGTGGACAGCGATTCCGAGTAATCGAAGTAGTCGGCGAATTTCTCGCCGGCGTCCTGCTTGCCTTCGATGACTTTCGATTCCACGACCGCATGTTCGGTCAGGTATTCGCGCAGCGACTGCAGCAGTTTTGCGTCTTCGGCGAAGCGCTCCATCAGTATCTGGCGGGCGCCGTCGAGGGCGGCCTTGGTATCGGCGACGCCGGGGTTGTCGCCTTGCTCGGTGGTGAAGGCTGGTTTGATGAAACGTGCGGCTTCCAGTTCCGGGTCGAGCATCGGATTGTTCAGCAGGGCGTCGGCCAGCTCGGTCAGGCCGGCCTCGGCGGCGATCTGCGCCTTGGTCCGGCGCTTGACCTTGTAGGGCAGGTACAGGTCTTCGAGTCGCACCTTGTCTTCGGCATGCATGATCTGGTCGAGCAGCTCGGGCGTCATTTTGCCCTGTTGTTCGATGGTGGCGACGATGGTGCTGCGGCGGTCTTCGAGTTCGCGCAGGTAGCGCAGGCGTTCTTCCAGCAGGCGTAATTGAATGTCGTCGAGGCCGCCGGTGGCTTCCTTGCGGTAGCGGGCGATGAAGGGGACGGTGGCGCCTTCGTCGAGCAGCGCGATGGCGGCTGCTACCTGGGCGGGGCGGGCGGCGAGTTCGAGGGCGAGACGGTGTTCGATTGATGGAAGCATTGGGGCGTTTGTTTGGGGCTTTGGGAAGATGGACGGCAAGCGGGGGATTTTACGCAGAATGGGCGGGGGCGCCAGTCTTGACAAGCACGGAAATGATGCTTGTGTTGGTAATTCGGTATTTTTTGGCTGGTTGCTTCGGTTTTATTAACTATTTTTTATTATCTTTGGTGTTAAGCGGGGTGTGCGCCCCCGCGGGCGCGTAACTTTCTTTTTGGCGGCGCCAAAAAGAAAGTCACCAAAGAAAAAGGCGCTAAAACCCATTTGGCTAACCGCGTCGCGAAAGGCAACTCGATTCGGGCTCTCGATCAATATTATTATCCGTTTCACGCTGATAATCGGCAAATCGTCGTTTCTCTCAGTGGATCAGCCAACCCGCTCCATTTACTTTCCTTAGTTTTTTACCCGTGGAGACGCTAATCACACTGTAGAAGCAGCGGACTTGTGTTTGGGACGGAAACAATGAGATTGCGGAGGGGCTGAATGGCCTGAACGTCCTGAATTACCTGAACGTCCTGAATGACCTGAATGACCTGAATGACCTGACATGCCAGTGCCGATGGGAATGTCCGGGGCGGACTATTGCGGGCTGCACCACGCCATGGTACTGCGATTGGCAGGAAATTGTATGATTTTGACTTTCGGCCGCGTATCCGAAAAGCTCGCTTCTACAAAGCAATTAGCGTCCCTCCGGGTAAAACACGAATATCCGTATATGGAGCGGGTTGGCTGATCCGCTGAGAGAAACAACGATTTGCGGTTTCCCGGAGTGAAACGGATAATCAACGTGATCGAGAGCCCGAATCGAGTTGCCTTTCGCGGCGCGGTTGGCCAAATGGGTTTTAGCGCCTTTTTCTTTGGTGACTTTCTTTTTGGCGCCGCCAAAAAGAAAGTTACGCGCCCGCGGGGGCGCACACCCCGCTTAACAAAAATGAACGCAAAGCCCGATTATAAAAACCGAAGCAATTAACCCAAAAATTACAATAAATAATCAACCAACCCGCCCCCCACTAACCCGCTCAATCCCCGCCAAATCCACCCAACTAGCCACATCAACAAATCCAGCATCCAGCAGCAGCCCCCTGACCGCCACCGCCTGGTCAAACCCATGCTCCATCAACAAGCACCCACCAGCAAGCAGATGCGCCGCCCCCTGCGCACAAAGCACCCGCAACGCCGCCAACCCATCAAACCGATCCGTCAACGCCCCCACCGGTTCAAACCGCAAATCCCCCTGGCCAAGATGCGGATCATCCGCCCGCACATACGGCGGATTGGAAACAATCAGATCAAATCGCCGCCCCGCCAATCCCTCGAACCAGCTTCCCTCAATAAATTCAATATCAAGCCCATGTGCCGTCGCATTCCCCCGCGCAAGCGCCAGCGCCGCCGCGCTGATATCCACCGCCGTCACCCGCAAGCCCGGATGCAAATGCGCCAGCGCAATGGCAATCGCGCCCGATCCCGTCCCCAGGTCCAGCACCCGCAAGGATGCCGGCTCAACTCCTTGCTCGACAAACCGGTCAATCCGCTCACTGGCCAGATCCACCAGCAACTCCGTCTCCGGTCGCGGAATCAGCACATCCGGCGTCACCCGCAAACGCAGCGCATGGAATTCCCGATAGCCCACCAGGTAGGCAACCGGCTCACCGGCACGCCGCCTGGCAAACAGCTCCCGCACCGCCAGTACCTGCGCCGGCCCGGGCTGCTCATGTGATTTCGTGATCAACTGCACGCGCGTCAGCCCCAGCGCATGCGCCAGCAGCAACCGCGCTTCAAACGGGTCGATGCCGGCTGTGGCCAGTAATTGGCCAATGCTCGGCTGGCTCCCAGGCATGTCCAGGCCAGCCAATCAGCGGCGCCGCAGCAGCAGCCAAACCAGCGCCACCACGAACAGCGACAACCACGCCAGCGACCATTGCGGAATCGACAGGCCCAGGATCGCATCGTATTCCGTCGTGCATAGCCCGTCCGCCTGGAACAACCAGGGCAGCAGCTTGGCGGTCGGGATCGTATTGAGCGAGGTTTCCAGCGGGTCGATGCCGCATGAGGTCAACGGATGCGCCTTGATCCACAAATGTCGCAGCGCCACGCCAACCCCGGCCAGCGCCGCCAATGCCGCCAGGCCGATGCCGAAACGGCGCGCCGCAGCCGGCAGCAAGGCGGCAACCAGGCACAGCAGCGCCACCCCGGCGAAGGCGTAGCGCTGGAGGATGCAAAGCGGGCAGGGTAGCATGTCCCGCCCGAATTGCAGGTAAAGCGCGAAACCAAGCAGTCCGATACAGGCCAGGGCAATTGCAATCAGCAGCGGTTTGGTGGAGGTCATTGGTTTAGCCGGTTATTTGCAGCCATGCTTGCCTAGGCTGTGGTCGGGTTGTTGGTCGGGAAGGGGCTCACTCGTGCTGCTGTCGGAACGCTTGCGCCTGCCATCAGATTTCGTCGCCCATCGCGGCCAGCAAATCAGCCTGGTGCTCGGCCATCAAGGCGCCGGTCAGGTCGTCGAGATCGCCATCCATGATGAAGTCGAGCTTGTACAGCGTCAGGTTGATGCGGTGGTCGGTCATCCGGCCCTGCGGGAAATTATAAGTGCGGATGCGCTCGCTGCGGTCGCCCGACCCGATCAGGGACTTGCGGGTGGCGGCTTCGCTGGTCTGCTGCTCCCGCATCTGGACATCCTTGATGCGCGCGGCCAGCACCTTCATCGCCTGCGCCTTGTTCTTGTGCTGGCTGCGGTCATCCTGGCATTCGACCACGATGCCGGTGGGCAGGTGCGTCAGCCGCACTGCGGAATCGGTCTTGTTGATGTGCTGGCCGCCAGCGCCGGAGGCGCGGTAGGTGTCGATGCGCAGGTCGGCGGGATTGATGTGCACGTCCTCCACTTCGTCGGCTTCCGGCATCACCGCGACCGTGCAGGCCGAGGTATGGATGCGCCCCTGTGCCTCAGTGGCCGGCACCCGCTGCACCCGATGTCCGCCCGATTCAAACTTGAGCCGCGAATAGGCGCCCTGGCCAATGATGCGCACGATGACTTCCTTGTAGCCGCCGACTTCCGACGGCGACTCCGACACCATTTCCACCTGCCAGCGATTGCGCTCGGCATAGCGGGTGTACATGCGCAGCAGGTCGCCGGCGAACAAGGCCGATTCATCGCCGCCGGTGCCGGCGCGGATTTCCAGGAACAGGTTGCGTTCGTCGTTCGGGTCCTTGGGCAGCAGCATTGTGCGCAACTGGCCGGCCAGGGTTTCCATGCGCGCACGCGCCGCCTGGATTTCTTCCTGCGCGAACTCCTTCATGTCGGGGTCCGACAGCATGCCCTCGGCCGTGCTCACGTCATTGCTGGCCTGGACATATTCCTGGTACAGCGCCACCAGGGGTTGCAGTTCTGCGTGCTCCCGGGTCAGTCGCCGGTACTGCTCGATGTCGGCAGTGACGTTCTCCTGCATCAGCAGTAAGCCGACTTCTTCCAGCCGGTTTGCCAGCTGTTCCAGCTTGGCGAGCATTGAAGGTTTCATTGCATCCAGTATCGGGTGTTCATCAGGGTGGCCGCTGCAATCGGTAAAAATGGCGTGATTGCCATTGAGCGAGATTGATTGCCAGGGATTGCCCGCAAGGCGCGGGCGGCAAGCGGCAGCGCCGCTAGCGCTTGGTGCGGAAGAGTTGCGGCAGCAAGGTCGCCAGCCGGGCCCGTTCATCGCCCTGGGCAGTGTGCAGCGCGTGCTGCGAGCCATGCAGGAATTTGGCGGTCAGTCCGCGCGACAGGGCGTCCAGCACCGCATCGACATCGTCCCCGCGCGCCAGCATCTTGCGGGCGCGCTCCAGTTCGATGGTGCGCATGTGTTCGGACTGTTCGTGCAGCTCCTGGATGACCGGCACCACAGCGCGCGTGTCTATCCAGTGCATGAACGACTGCACCCGGGTTTCGATGATCGCCTCGGCCTGGGACACCGCCGCCTGGCGATTTTCCATGCCGGTCTGGATGGTGGTCGCCAGGTCGTCGACCGTGTACAGGAAAACGTCGTCGAGCCGGCTGATCTCGGCCTCGATATCGCGCGGTACGGCCAGGTCCACCATGAACATCGGCTTGTGGCGGCGCGCCTTGATGGCGCGTTCCACCATGCCCAGGCCGATGATCGGCAGCGACGAGGCGGTCGATGACACGACGATGTCGAAATTGGCCAATTGGTCGGGCAAGTCAGCCAGCCGGATAGCGCGGCCGCCGAGCCGGTGCGCCAGTTGCTCGCCGCGCTCCATGGTGCGGTTGGCAACCGTCAGTGATTTTGGATTTTGCGCGCTGAAGTGGGTTGCGCACAATTCGATCATTTCGCCCGCACCAATGAACAATACGTTCTGCTCGCTGATGCGGTCGAAAATGCGTTGCGACAAGCGCACCGCCGCCGCGGCCATCGACACGCTATGGGCGCCGATCTCGGTCGTGCTGCGCACTTCCTTGGCCACGGCAAAGGTGCGCTGGAACATCTGGTGCAGATAAGTACCCAGCGCGCCGGCGGCATCGGCCTGGCGCACGGCGTCTTTCATCTGCCCCAATATCTGCGGCTCGCCCAGCACCATCGAATCCAGGCCGGAGGCAACCCGGAATGCATGGCGAACTGCCTGGTCCTGGGGCAGCGTATACAAGTGGGGGCGCAGTTCCGACACGCTCATCCGGTGATAGTCCGCCATGAAGTGGGCGGTCATGTCGATCGCATCTTCTACGCCGGTCACCGCGCGATTTGCGCAGTACAGTTCAGTGCGGTTGCAAGTGGACAGGATGGCGGCTTCGGCCGTCGTCTGGTCGCGCGCCAGCCATGCGCGTGCCGAGGCGACCGCCTGGCCGAGGGACTCGGCGGGAAAGGCGACTTTTTCCCGTATTGAAACGGGAGCGGTAGTGTGGTTCAGGCCGACGGCGAGAAGCTGCATGCGAGCGCGAACAATGCGGTTGAATAACGAACAGGAACGGCCTGTATTATAGCCGCTTGCGTCTGGCGCGCTTCTGTTGCGACATTGGTATTGACCGGCGACACGACGATGGGTGTGTCAGGGCCGATACAACGCGAGATAGGGCACCACACCACACCACACGACAGGGCGCGGCATGGCGGGTTCAGCTCGCCATTTGCTCCAGCCGGTAGCCATAACTGTAGACCGGCGCCAGTTTGAAGCCGTTTTCCGGGCGCAATTTCAGCTTGCTGCGCACGCGCGACACATGCGTGTCCATGGTGCGGGAAGGGACGTCGACATCGCGCGCCCACACGGATTCAAGGATATAGGCGCGCGACAGGGGCCGGCCGAGGTTGCGAAACAGCAGCAAGGCGAGATCGAACTCCTTGTGCGTGACATCAATTGGCGCGCCATTGATCGTCAGGCGGCCAGTGCGCGCTTCAAATACATAGTTGCCGAACTGTATTTGCTCGACCGCGCTTTGGGCCGGGTAGGCGCGTCGCAGCATGGCTTGGACGCGTGCGACCAGTTCGCCGCGGCGGATCGGTTTGATGATGTAATCATTGGCGCCACTCTCGAGACCGGCAATAATGTCGTCTTCGCAGGATCGGCTGGTAATGAACAGCACGGGCAAGTTGGCAGGTAAGTGCTCACGAACTGCGCGCATCACCTGTTCCGGATCGGCGTCGGTGGTTTGCCAGTGCATCACCAGCAAGTCGAAGCTGTTGCGGCGGGTTTGCGCAATCAGTTCCGTGCCGCTGACCAGCGCTGAACACGAATGTCCTGCCGATTTAAGAACTTGGCAGACCAGTTCGCACTGGCCGCGCTCTGCATCCAGAACAGCAATTCTCATAGTCGTAGTCGCGCGATCAACGGACAAGTGGGCGTGTTTGGACTCTAATTTACCAACAAATAAGCTAAAGTCCATTACTTATCGACAATTCTTTAAATTATCTGCGTGCTAAAAGTGAACGGCGAAGGTGAGCGGCGAACGCTAGTGGGAGCGCTGGCGAACCGGGTCGTTCATGGCAGGCAAGCATCTTGAAAGGGCAATAACAATGATTCTCGAAATCGCGGAGCTGCGCATCCAGCCCGGCAAGCAGGCCGAATTTGACGCCGCCATTCGTCGCGGCGTGGCCGAAGTCATCAGCAAGTGCACCGGTTATCTTGGGCACCAGATCAGTCATGGCGTCGAGTCGCCCGAGCGCTATGTGCTGATGATTTACTGGCAAACGCTGGAAAACCACACCGTGGATTTCCGCGGATCGCCGGCATTTGCCACCTGGCGTGACATGGTCGGCCCATTCTTTGCCGCACCGCCGGCAGTGGAGCATTTCACGTTGCTGGAAAAAACCCGCTGATTGTCGTATTGCCGGGGATTGCCGAGGCGGCAGGCCGGGCTTGATTGCCGGCCTGGATGACTCGGCGCCCGGGTATTGATCCTGGTTTGGGAACCGGCGACGTCGAGTCGCCGTTTTCATTCGTACAGGGTTCATTTCCTGCGATTGCGCCCTCCTGTGGGCTGCTGCTGCGCCCATCGGCGCTGCGCCTGGCAATCTCCCGCCCGGCCTTGATGCGCACGCTGCTCCAGGCATGGAGCGAACCTGCGCCAGAAATGTCCAACGCAACGCGCAAGGCACACGCAAAGTGTTGCCGCCAGCCACCATCGCGACAAGTCGTGACCTGCGTCAATTGTGCGTAAACACATGTGTTTATGTGAGGCGCTACTTTCACTTCATTCCCTAAGTGCTTCAATCCAATGCAATTTCACCTTTTTGCAAGGCTTGAAGGAGTGCCCGTAAGTCCTTAATTTCATTGGAATAAATGCAGTCCGGCGCACTGAATATTCCTTGACCGCAAAATCTGCATCCTCTAAAGTGGGCGGCAGTGTGAAAAAGTGTTTTTTTGTGGGAATAATTTCCCCGGAAAAGCGGCAGCAAGGGCAACAAGCAGGTCGGGAAAAAGGTCAAACACGGTGTTTCAAGGCGCGTCAGCACTGAATCTGGATGCAAAGGGTCGAATGTCGATACCGGCCCGGCATCGTGACGCCCTGATGCTGGAGTGCGAGGGTCGGGTCACATTGACCAAGCACCCGCATGGATGCCTGTTGTTTTTCCCGCGTCCGGTGTGGGAAACCCACCGCCAGCAGATTGCCGCGTGGCCCATGTCGGCGCGTGCCTGGCAGCGGATTTTCCTGGGCAATGCATGCGATGTCGAACTCGACAGCGCCGGCCGTATCCTGGTCGCGCCCGAGTTGCGCCGTGCAGTTGGCATTAGCCGCGACGTCATGTTGCTGGGCATGGGCAGTCATTTCGAAATTTGGGATGCGACCAGGCTGGAAGAAAGCGAAGCCGAAGCGGTAGCGACCGGCATGCCGGATGTGTTGAACAACTTTTCTTTCTGAGCCGTGATGAAGTCCCCAGCGGTGCCAGAGCTGCAGCACCGTACCGTGCTGCTGGAAGAAGCAATCGATGCGCTCGCCATCGAGGGTGAGCGTCGTGACGGCTGTTATGTCGACGGCACCTTCGGGCGCGGCGGTCACAGCAGCAGGATGCTTGGGAAATTGTCGGCGCAGGGCCGGCTGCTGGCGTTTGACAAGGATCCGGAAGCAATCGCGGTAGGCAGGGCGCTGGCAGCAGCAGATTCACGGTTTGACATTGCACACGACAGTTTCGCATTGCTGGACGAGGAGCTGGACCGGCGCGGTATCTCCCGCCTGGACGGCGTACTGCTGGACTTGGGGATTTCATCGCCGCAGGTGGATGACGCCGAACGCGGTTTCAGCTTTCGCAACGACGGCCCGCTCGACATGCGTATGGATCCGACGCGCGGAATATCGGCCGCTGAGTGGCTTGCGACCGAAAGCCAGCAGAACATACAGAAGGTGATACGCGAATATGGGGAAGAACGGTTTGCTATTTCGATTGCAAAGGCGATTGTTGCTGGCCGGGCAGTCGCGCCAATTTCAAGCACACGACAGCTTGCCGGTATCGTGGCACACGCGGTCAAAACCCGCGAAAAGGGCAAGGACCCGGCAACCCGTACCTTTCAGGCTATC
>NZ_JAUSNH010000180.1 GCF_030645335.1 Lacisediminimonas sp.
CCGATCTGCAGCGGGATCATCCAGTTGGCGAAGCCGACGAAGGCCGGCATGATCGCGCCGAACACCATGATCAGGCCATGCATGGTGGTGAGCTGGTTGAAGAATTCCGGACGGAACAATTGCAGGCCGGGCTGGAACAGCTCGGCGCGGATTCCCAGCGCCAGCACGCCGCCCATCATCAGCATGATGAACGAGAACCAGAGGTACAGCGTGCCTATGTCCTTGTGATTGGTGGCGTACAGCCAACGACGCCAGCCGTGGGGGTGGTCGTGCGCGTGGTCATGAGTATGATCGTGTGCGTGATCAACGGCGGTTGTGCTCATCTCGAACTCCTGATTTCAATTACTTGCGCGCAGCCAGGACTTCGGCCGGTTGAACGATATTTTCCTGCGCCTTGTTGGACCAGGCGTTACGGACATAGGTCGCGACTGCTGCTATATCGGTATCCGACAACACGCCCTTCCATGGCGGCATGGCCCTGACGCCATTCAGCAGGACGTCGATCTGGGCCGGTTTCGCTCCGAGCACGACTTTGGATCCGTCCAGCGGCGGGAACGCAGGTGGCACGCCCTTGCCGGTGGCCTGGTGGCAAGCCACGCAATTGGCGGCATAGACTTTCTCGCCGCGCTGGCTCAGTTCGGCGACGGTCCAGGTCTTGGTCGGATCGTCTGCGGCCGCAGCCATGGCTTTCTTCTTGCCTTCTACCCAGGTCTTGTAATCGTCGTCGGACACGACATTGACGACGATCGGCATGAACGCGTGGTCCTTGCCGCACAATTCAACGCAGCTGCCGCGGTACACGCCGATCTTGTCTGCCTTGAACCAGGTGTCGCGGACAAAGCCGGGAATCGCATCCTGCTTGACGCCGAAGGCCGGGATCGCCCAGGAGTGGATGACGTCGTTGGCCGTGGTGACCATGCGCACCTTGCGGTTGACCGGCACCACCATCGGATTGTCGACTTCGAGCAGGTAGTTGTCGCCCTTGACCTTGCTGCCGTCGACGATCTGCTCGCGCGGTGTCGACAGGTTGGAAAGGAAGGAAATTCCTTCGCCGTCGCCTTTCAGGTAGTCGTAGCCCCATTTCCACTGCATGCCGGTGACCTTGATCGTCAGGTCGGCATTGGACGTGTCCTTCATGGCGACCACGGTCTTGGTGGCTGGCAGCGCCATCAGGATCACGATCACGAATGGGACGATGGTCCATGCGATCTCGACAGCAGTGCTTTCATGGAAAGTCGCCGGCTTGTGGCCGAGCGATTTGCGATGCTTGAGGATGGAGTAGAACATCACGCCAAACACCGCGAGAAAAATGGCAACGCAGATCGCCATCATCAGGTTGTGGAGCTGGTAAATCTCGCTTGCAATCTGTGTGACCGGAGTATGGAAATTCAACTGGCGAACCGCTGGACCTCCCTGGCTATCGTTGACTGCCCAGACCGGCATGCCTGCGATCAGCAGTGATGCCCCGAGCATCAACGAATGAAGGCGCTTCACATGTTTCATGTTTTCCTCAAATGCCCTAAAAGTGAATTCTTGCCATATTCCGGCTACCGGCCCGTGCTGCCGCAATCCAGGCCCGGTCGCGTGCGAACTGTCGCACTGCGCGTGCGGCACGGGACGCGCTCCTTGCCGGCAGGGCTAACGACGGCTCGACGATTGGCCGAAGCATGTCCGCCATGGCGAAAAAGGCGATTGCACCGATGCGTCGGCCAGCGCCTGAATGCGTGCTTGCGCATCCGAAATCGACCCACCAGTCTGCCTGCGATCAGGGCCAGGGTAGCGGGCGGCGAACCGGAATTTGCTTGACCTGTATCAAATAACTCCGGAAGTATAAGGCTGATGCGAAGGCGGAATCAAGAAGAAAGGCTACCGGGATATGGCCGGCCACGACTGAAAATCAGTTTGCGCCGCTATTGCCGGCCTGCTTGCGCGGCGTGAAATGCACGATCGACTCGCCCCGGGAAGTCGTGCGCGCAAGCGGCCTGAACGCGTGGCCGTAGATGACTTCAATGCTCAAAGTCAGCTTGCCCGCGGCATTCCGGCCAGCTTCCAGCGCCCGGTAAGTCGCGTCGCGCAGCGTGTGTGTGGCAAGCCCGCGGGCACGCGTGGCCAGCGGATTTCCGCCCAGCGCGCGCACATCGGCCAGCATCTTGTCGGCTGTATCGTAGGTCAGTGTCAACATTTCCATGTCCATGACCGGTGTGGCAAAACCGGCATCGACCAGCATGTCGCCGAAGTCGTGCATATCGACGAAGGGCAGAACCTGCGGCGCCCGCGCCAGTGGGCGCGCCTGGCGCAATTCCCGGAAGGTGTCCGGACCGAAGCAGGAGAACATCAACAAGCCCTCATCGCGCAGGACCCGGCGCCACTCGGCAAATACCTCGTGCGGCCTGGGGTGCCAGTGCAGGGCAAGGTTGGACCAGAGCAGTCCGGCACTCGCATTGGGCAAGGGCAGCCGGGCATAGTCGCCGCACACCAATGACGGCGCGGCTGCAGCACCACCGCCCGCCCCCTGGGGCAGCAGCCGCGCCAGCAGCCGGCTCATTGCCGATTGCGTGCGGCGCTGTCGCGCGGCCGCTTCGCCGATCATCGCCTGCGACCCGTCGATCCCGATCAGCCGCGCCTGCGGAAAACGCTGGTGCAGCACGGCAAAGTCGGCGCCCTCGCCGCAGCCGGCATCAATGATTGCTTCCGGTGCGACACGGATCAGCTCAAGCCGCTCGAACATGCGTGCAGCGATTTCGCGCCGCAAAAAATCGGACGGCGCAATGCGCGCCGGGCGGCCGAACAGCGCGCGCACGTGCGCAAGCGAAATAGGAGCGCTGCCCATCTGGCCTGGCGGCGTCATGGAGGTAGTCAAGGCGGGGTCATGCAATGAGATAATGCGCCAGTTTACACGCACGAGGAGTGCTCCGCTGCTTAGCCGCCTGATTAGCCGCCTGATCCCTTCGCGCTGCCCGCTGTGCTGCCAGGATTGCGAGCATGCCGTTTGCGAAGCTTGCCAGCGACAGTATTTCGGCACGCCACAGGCTCGTTGCGTCCAGTGCGCCATGCCACTGCCGCATGCGGGCGGCACGCGCTGCGGATCATGCCTGCAACACGGTCCGGCCTTCGACCGCACGCTGGTGGCCGTCGATTACGGAGCGCCGCTCGACCGCCTGGTGCTGGGGTTGAAATACGCCGGCAAACTTGAACTGGCGCATTGTTGTGCCGCAGCGCTGGGCCCGCTGCTGGCGTCGGACCCCGTGCTGCCGGAACTTCTCTGCCCGGTGCCGCTGAGTGCCGGCAGGCTGCAGGAGCGCGGCTACAACCAGGCGCTGGAGATTGCCCGTCCGCTGGCGCGCAGCTTGCGCATTGCCTTGCATGCGCGGTTGCTGGAACGGGTGCGTGAAACGCCCGCCCAGGCCCGCTTGCCGGCCCCGCTGCGCGGCGACAACGTGCGCAACGCCTTCTTGCTGTTGCCGACGGCTGCGGCGATCGTGGCTGGCCGCCATGTGGGCGTGGTCGACGACGTGATGACCACCGGCGCGACACTGGATGAAATTGCATCGACGCTAAAGCGCTTTGGCGCCAGCCGCGTCACCAACATCGTCTTTGCGCGCACACCACCGCATTGAAGCTGGCACATGGTCACGCCAGCACCGGCAACAATGCTGTATTGACATTACTTTTTGCAGGGAGCAAGCCGTGTTTCATGTCGTACTGGTAGAGCCGGAAATCCCGCCCAACACCGGAAACATTATCCGTCTGTGCGCCAATACCGGCGCATGCCTGCACTTGATCAAGCCACTCGGCTTTCCGCTGGATGACGCCCGGATGCGGCGCGCCGGCCTGGACTACCATGAGTACGCGGACATGAACGTACATGAGGACTGGGCTGCATTCCTCGCCTTGGCCAGGCCCGACCCGGCGCGCATGTTCGCCCTGACAACCAGCGGCTCACGTCCTTTTGCCGGCGCCGTCTTCAAGCCTGGCGACGTCTTCGTGTTCGGCGCTGAAACACGCGGCCTGCCGCCGGCGCTGCGCGAGAGCTTTCCGCCTGAGCAACGCATCCGCTTGCCAATGCGCCCTGACAACCGCAGCCTGAACCTGTCCAATACCGTTGCCGTGGTCGTCTTTGAGGCCTGGCGGCAGCAAGATTATGCGGGCGGCGCGTGAAGCCTGAGGCGCCATTAGCGGCGCTTGTTTATAATGCCCGAGCTCCAGTGAACGTTTTCCGCATTGCTCCTACGTACCGATGCACTGACCGTTCCACCTTCGCAACCAAGGATCGCCATGATGTGCCGCACCCTCCGCACCCTCCACACCCTGCCAGTTTTCGCGGCGCTGTTGTTTGCCACTGCCGCGCACAGCCACTCTTTTGACCTGGGCAACCTGCGCATCGGCAATCCGTTTGCGCGGCCCACCGTTGCGCAGCAACCGGCTGGCGCCGCTTACCTGTCCATCGAGAATCGCGGTAAAACAACCGACACGCTGGTGCGCGCGAGCTCGCCAGTAGCGCGCGAAGTGCAGATCCATACCATGTCAATGGAAGGCGACATCATGCGCATGCGTGAGGTACTGCGGCTGGACCTGAAACCTGAAAGCACCGTCACCATGACGCCCGGCAAGGGCTATCACATCATGCTGATCGGCCTGAAACAGCCGCTGAAGGCGGGCGAGCAGTTCCCGATGACACTGATCTTCGAGAAATCGGGCCAGGTGGAAGTGAGCGTGACGGTGGAAGCCCGGAACCAGGGTGCATCGGCGCCGATGTCGGACAAGAATCACGGCCACAAGCATTGACACCCGGCGGCGACTTCCTGGAGGGAAAGTGAAGCAGGCGGGAGCATCATGCGCAGCGGTCGGGAAATCCTGCCACTGCGCCTGGTAACCGGTCAGTTCCTCGGGCAGGCGGATGCGCCGATCAGTTCAACCGGAGGATGGCATTGATCCGTCACCGGATTGGCGCGCCGCCGCGTCAGCCTCAACCCGGACTTTTTGCAGCAGCTTCGAAGTCGACCGGTCATGCGTGAAATCAATCGCGACCGCCTGCCCGCCATACGCCTTCACGGCGCGGCCTTCGGGGATGGCGTCCATATCGTAATCGCCGCCCTTGGCGTAGATGTCCGGACGGCTGTGCAAGACCGTCTCCAGCGCCGTATCCTCAGCGAACGCAACCACCAGCGATACCGATTCCAGCGCCGCCAGGACCGCCATGCGATCTTCGCAGGTATTGATCGGCCGGTCGCTGCCTTTGCCTAGCCGGCGCACCGAGTCGTCGGTATTGACCGCCACCACCAGCGAGCCACCCAGTGCGCGCGCCTGCGCCAGGTAGGTCACATGGCCGCGGTGAAGAATGTCGAAAACGCCATTGGTCAGCACCACCGGGCCGGGCAGCGCGGCGACTCGCGCTGACAGTTGCGCGCGGTCGCAGATTTTTCGTTCGAAATCAGGCATGAAAAAGCCGCGTCTGGCGCGGCTGGAAAATGGCGGCTAGATTGCCTGCGGAACCGGTACCGCAGCCAGGCGCACGGCCACTTCCTTGCGGTAGCGGTTGAGCTCCTGGACAGAATTGAAAGTCTTTTCAAACAACAGGGACATGTTGTGCAAGATGCGCTCGACGACTTTCTTTTCCCACTCGCCGTCGAATTTGATCTGCGTATCCAGCCATGCTTCGAGCCACTCCGGGTCGGGCAAACGGCTTTGCACCGTATCCAGCGGGAACAAGGCCTGGTTCACATGCAGGTTGGTTGGGTGCAGCGGCTTCTCGGTACGGCGCGCCGAACCCATCAACACACCGATCTTGGCAAATGCCGCACGTGCGGTATCGCCCTTTTCCAGCAGCGCTTTCTTCATGTAGCGCAGGTAGGCGCCGCCGTGGCGCGCCTCGTCCTGGCTGATGATCTTGTAGATTTGCTTGATGACCGGCTCGGTATGCCAGTCCGACGCGCAGCGATACCAGTGGTTCAGGCGTATCTCGCCGCAGAAATGCAGCATCAGGGTTTCCAGCGGCGGCGCCGGGTCGAACTCGAAACGCACGTTATGCAACTCTTCTTCGGTCGGCACGAACTCCGGACGAAAACGGCGCAAATATTCCATCAGCACCAGCGAATGCTTCTGCTCTTCAAAAAACCAGACCGACATGAAGGCGCTGAAATCGCTGTCCCCGCGATTGTCGCGCAAGAACATTTCGGTAGCAGGCAGCGCCGACCACTCGGTGATCGCATTCATCCTGATGGTCTGTGCCTGTTCGTCGGTCAGCAAGCCGGCATCGAACTGATCCCAGGGGATGTCAGTCTCCATGTTCCAGCGAACTTGTTCCAGTGATTTGAATAATTCCGGATACAACATAAGCGGCGCAGCCATAAAAAGTGGAAAGAGCGACCTGATTCTACCAATAAAACGTCGAAGACACGCCACACAAACCGGCCAATGACCGACCGCCTTGTGCACGGACGTACTGCTTGCGCGCTGGCGGCCTGTTGATTCACACTGTCGTGTGCCGCTTTGGCATCCCTCTGGCAGCTGGCCAAACAGGATACGAGCATCAGCAAAGTCACCCAGGAAAACCGCCATGATTGATATTTTGCCACGCTGGATTGTCGCGCTTGCCTTCATCTTGCCCGCTGCCACGGCAGTCGCGCAGCAAAAGCCGCCTGCCTGCGCCGGCCTCTATAACCACCAGTTCACGCGCTTGCAGGACGACGCGCCGCAGGATCTCTGTCAGTACAGCGGGAAAGTGGCCTTGATCGTGAATACCGCCAGCTATTGCGGCTTTACCGTCCAATACGAAGGACTGGAAAAACTGTACGCAAAATACCGCGACCGCGGGCTGGTCGTGATGGGCTTTCCATCCAATGATTTCGAGCAGGAGCCGGGCAATGGCAAACAGATTGCGGACCTGTGCTTCAACACCTACGGCGTGAAATTCCCGATGTTTTCGAAATCGCACGTCAAGGGCAAAGAGGCCAATGCGCTGTACCAGGCGCTGGCCCGCGACAGCGGCGCCATGCCGCGCTGGAACTTTCACAAGTACCTGGTCGGCCGCGACGGCCGGGTGATTGCCGACTACCCCAGCCGCGTCACGCCGCAAGACCCCAAACTGGTTGGTGCGATCGAACGGGCCTTGCAGCAAGCGCCGCCGGGCCCGCGCGAGCGCTAGCTCAGTAGGTGCCGGGCACGAGGATGCTGCGATCGACGCGGCGGATGTCGGTATGGCCGCAAAAAGCCATGCTGACATCGAGTTCGCGCTGGATGATTTCCAGTGCCGTTGTCACACCGGCCCCGCCCATCGCGCCCAGCCCGTACAGGAAAGCGCGGCCGATGTAGGTCCCCTTCGCGCCCAGCGCCATCGCTTTCAATACATCCTGGCCGGAACGGATGCCGCTATCGAGGTGCACCTCGATCTCGGAGCCGACCGCATCCACAATGGCCGGCAGCGCCTGGATCGACGACTGCGCGCCATCGAGCTGGCGGCCGCCGTGGTTGGACACGATCAGCGCATCCGCGCCACTGCGCACCGCCAGGCGCGCATCTTCGGCGTCGATGATGCCTTTCAGGATCAGCTTGCCGCCCCAGCGCTCCCGGACCCATTCGATGTCATCCCACGACAGCGCGGGATCGAACTGCTGCGCGGTCCACGACGACAGCGAGGACATGTCCGTCACGCTGCTGGCGTGGCCGACGATATTGCCGAACTGACGGCGGCGCGTACCCAGCATGCCCAGGCACCAGCGCGGCTTGGTCATCATGTTGAGGATATTGGGCAGGGTCAGGCGCGGCGGCGCGGACAGGCCATTCTTGATGTCCTTGTGGCGCTGCCCGAGCACCTGCAGGTCGAGCGTCAACACCAGCGCGGAACAGCGGGCTGCACGGGCGCGCTCGATCAGGCGGGCGATGAAATCCCTGTCCTTCATCATGTAAAGCTGGAACCAGAATGGCGCAGTGGTGTGCGCTGCCACGTCTTCGATTGAACAGATGCTCATCGTCGACAGCGTAAATGGCACGCCGAATTTCTCGGCCGCCTGCGCCGCCAGGATCTCGCCGTCGGCATGC
The DNA here is from genome assembly GCF_030645335.1 of Lacisediminimonas sp. Taxonomy (GTDB): domain Bacteria; phylum Pseudomonadota; class Gammaproteobacteria; order Burkholderiales; family Burkholderiaceae_D; genus Lacisediminimonas. The sequence goes on from NZ_JAUSNH010000180.1 coordinate 8,038, forward strand.
TGCATGCCGGTCAGGCCGATCGGCGCCAGCGCCACCGGCATCACGGTGTCCTGCCCGGCCATGCTGGTGCGCAGACTACGGTTGGCGATGTTGACCGCCACCCGCTGCCGGAATTTCATGCCGCCAAAATCAGTCGTGTTGGCGCGATAGGTGGACTCGGTCCATGACCCGGAGTCGGCGTAGTCATAGAACATGCGCGGCACGCGCTTTTGCGCAAGCACGCGCAAGTCTTCGATATTGGTAATGACTGCTGGCATGGTGGCTCCCTGTTCCGAGCCGACACTTTAACCGAGCAGGATGCCGGCCGGCATGATTGCGGAAGTGAAATTTTCTTCATGGCGGCAAGCACGCCGGCAGACCGATGAGCCGGGGCCTGTCACACGCGGGTCGCCACCTTGGCCATGCCGCGTCGCAAGCCCATTGGACATTCGGACAAAAAAGGGCGCCTTTGGCGCCCTCCAGAGCATCTCGCGATAGACGCTTGATGCCCGGTTGCTGGATTACTAAAGGGAGCGTTAGTTGCCTGCGGCTCCACCCCCTGCTGCTCCACCCCCTGCGGCTCCACCACCGGCTGGCGGCGCTGCCGGCGGCGGGTTGAAGTTCACCAGATACTGCGCCACTCGCGGATCCTGCACACTGGCTACAGCGTTAAAGGTAATGGCACTGGCCGTGACGACCGGTGTGAATGTGATCGTCGTGCCATCGATCGGTGCTCCCATGTTGCCCAGCGTGATGGTCACGACACCGGTACCTGCCGCCATGGCGAACGCGGTGCACTCCGGCGTAGCGGCCGGGGCTACGCCCATGCCGATGGTTGCCCAATCGTTGGCAGCAGCCGGAAAGCCGCCGCGCTCCTGCTGCGTCACCGACAGCGCAGTCTTGATCGGGGCAAAGCAACTGAACACCTTGCTCAGCTTTGCGCGCAAGGTGTAGTTCTGGTACTGCGGGACGGCGACCGCGGCAAGAATGCCGATGATCGCCACAACGATCATCAGTTCGATCAGCGTAAAACCGCGTTGAAGCGGACGGTGTTGCATGGGTTTCTCCTGAAGTTGAAAGACGAAGCGAAAGCCTCGCTAGTCCAACAGCAAGATGACCGCCGGCAAGAAATGCCCGATATGCGAACTATGTTTTTTATACGAACGAACGGCAGCGAACAGATGACTGCCAAGCTGCCCATCTGGCAGTGTCTTGGCCACTGCCAGATTGCTGACAGCCTATCCCGCACTGTCCATGTCAGAGCTAGCCTTACCAACAGGCGCATCGACAAACCGTCCGCACAGGGCGCTGAGCAGCGCATCCGAAATCAGGTGCCCGGTGCAAGCCGAGCGCGCCAGCCACATCAGGCCCCTGTTGCGATCCTGGGGCACGCCCTCGCCGCCGAGGTAGCAACGACCGAGCCAGTGCATCGCATCCGCATGTCCGCCACGCGCCGCCTGCTGCAGCCAGTACGCCGCGCCGGACTGCAAGCGATGTGCCAGAAAAAGCAGGGCAAGGTCGTTTTGCGATTCGGCATCGCCGGTGTCCGCGCTGCAAAGTAGCGCCAAGCCATCGCGATCCAGCTTCAATCGTGCATGCGGCTCCACGCTTTTCCACGTGACCAGCACCCGGCTACCGCTGCTTGCCGGCCCGACACGGGTGATCGAACCCGCCGATAAGCGGCGCCATACAGTGCGCTCGCTCCATCCGGTGATGCTGATGACGGCGCCCAACGTAAAGGCCGGCCCGGTTTCCCTGGCCGCGAAAACAGGCCGTTCGCAAAGAGCTTCCATCCGTCTGGCTTTCCTGTGCAATGTTCAAGCGCAGCAAGATAGTCACGGGCGGGAAGGCTGGACAGACTTGTTAAGGCCAGGTCAATTGCCAGCGCAGCGCAGTGCGCGAAGGTCGCACGAGAGGTTCGGAAATGACCAGGCCAAGGCAATGCCGACTGACACCAGCAAGCCAGGCCAGGCAAAGCGGCGAGCACAGGAGGGCAAGCCGCGAAACAGGATTTTTTAGCCGCGCTTGCGAGCGCTTGCCGCTTTCTTGCCAGCGCCAGTGCTGCCACCTTTTACTGCTGCACTCTTGCCACGTGCAGCGCCACCGGCCGCCTTGCCAGTGGGCGCATTTTTTGCAGCCGCAGTTGTGCGCCTGGACTTGCTGGCCGGAGCCGCCGCTTTCGGCAGCTTGCGTGCCGGCTTGCCAATGCTGGCGCTGCCGGGCTTGCGAGCGGATCGGTTTGCGGGATGCGCCGCGGGCTTGGCCGATTTTGCAGCGGGCTTTCTCTTGATGGCGACAGGTTCGGCCTCCGGCGCCATTGCCTTGCCGACGGCTTGCTTGAACTGATCCTGCAACATGCCCCACCATGCGGCCGGATTGACGAATGGCGCTGCTGCTGCGGCCATATCTCCGGCATGGTCCTCGGCCTGTGCTGCCACCTTTTCAATTTCCGGCTCGGACTCGGGCGCAGGCGGCTTGTCCGCCGTTGGCGGCGCGAAGCTGAAGGTACTGTCCGCTGCCACGCCGGATGCGCCCCCCGCCGGTGCGCTACCTGTGCCGGCAGTGTCCGTCGATGCCCCCGCATGCATGGGATTGAATCCCGCCATCGACCCCGCCGCGCCCATTGCCGCGCCCATCGCCTTTTCCATCGATCCCATCGATTCGCCGACTGTCTTGCCCATCGACTGCAGCGCGGTGAGGGTCGCGCTTTGCACTTCCAGCGCCTGGATCGAGGCACGCAACATGCTCATGTTCAGCCCCAGCCAGGTTTCGACCGTTTTCAGATCCGTGATCTGCTTGTTGACGTCTTCCACTGACAAGCTGGGCATTGTCATGCCCGGCATTTTCACGCCGGCCCACAGGTTCTTCATGAAGCCCAGCGTGTCGCCCATCGGGTCTGACCCGGGCGTTTGCGTATTCGATGTCGACATGGCGATTCTCCACTGTTGCCGTTGGCGTATTCCGCATGCACCGCAGCCTTGTACTACACACCGGGCCCGGAACCTGATGCAGCGTAGCAGATACGAACGCCCCTGGTTCGAATTAGCGCAAGGCCCCGGGCCCGGGCTGCTGCACCCGGCCAACATACTGCGTCGCACGCTGGCGACAACAATTGCCAAACGCCCGGCCAGCCGCGAGCAGCAGCAGCTAAACTAGCGCGCATGCCTGCATTCCTGCACGTCCGCCCTCTCGCCAGGTTTTCCGTCGGCACGCTGCTGCTGCTCGCCTTGTCGATCCTGCTGCATCTGCTCGCGCTGCACACCTTTGCGACGCTGGACGCGCCAGCCGGCGACAGCAGCAGGGACGCGGGTACCAAAAGCACAGCCAGCACAGCCGAGCCGGTAATCGTCCAATTGCAAGCCCGCGCCACCCCGCCGTCCCGGCCGCCGGCGCCAAAGAAAAAGCCCCCGCCCGGACCGCCCCGGAAGACCACAGCAAAGACAGCACCGGCCACCCTGCCGACGCTTCAAGCGTTCCCGACAATACCGACACTGCCGACGCCATCGGCGCCGGAAACGGCCGAGGCCATTGCGCCAGCACCGGTAGTAGAACCGGATTCCGCACAAACCGGCGTGGCTGGCAATGGCAGCGCCGGCCTGGCCGCCGACCAGGCGACGGCCCCGACCATGCTCGACCCTGGTCCGGCGCTGCCCGATCCGCCCGCATTGACAGCAGCGCTCAAGCCCGAATACCGCACCGATCCCCCGCCACCGGCCGAGCTGCGCTATGACGTGCAGGCGCTGCGCCAGGACGGCGCTTACCATGGCAAAGGAAAAATACGCTTCACGCGGCAGGAAGACGGCTACACCATCACCGGCGAAACCAGCCTGCTGTTCATTTCAGTGCTCGACTTTCGCAGTACGGGACAGATCAACGAGCGTGGGCTGGAGCCGGTCATGTACACCGAAAAACGATTCCGCCGTCCGGCAACCAACACCCATTTCCAGCGCGAACGCGAGCTGATCAGTTTTTCGGCCTCGGCCAAAACTTTTCCGCGCCAGGGTGGTGAGCAAGACCGCGCCAGCATCATCTGGCAACTGGCTGCGATCGGACGCGGCGATCCTGCGCAATTGGGCGCCGGCCAGGAAGTCACCCTGTTCGTGGCCGGCGTGCGCGACGCCGAGCCGTGGATCATTTCCGTGATCGGTGAAGAAACGGTGGAGGCCGATGGCAAGCAAATCGCCGCCATCCACCTGGTTCGATTGCCGCGTCCCGGCAGCTATGAACAAAGGCTGGATATCTGGCTCGCGCCCACGATGTACTGGTATCCGGTAAAGTTGCGCTTTACCGAGACTAACAGGGACACGCTGGACATGTCCCTGGCAGACCCGCCACTGCCGGCGCCGCGCCCGTAACTTTCCCCATGCCACTTTTCCATCGCGTAATTCCCGGCCCGCTTTTTCCACCATCGCTGCCACGATCCCTGGCTGTGATGATGCTAGCCTTGCTGCTGGCCTTATCGCTGGCGTATGCCGCGCCCGCAATCAGCGCGCCCAAAGCAGCCGTGAACATGCCGCCCGCGGTCGTGCTCAACTATTCGATCACGGCGCGCCAGAGCGGCATCACGCTTTCTGGCCGCTCGCGCCTGCTGTGGCAGGCCGACGGCGCCAGCTACCTGACCACGGCCGAGACCAGCGCCATGCTGCTGGGCAAAATACTCGACGAGCGCAGCGAAGGCACGCTCGACGCGGGCGGCCTGGCGCCCGCCGCCTACACCGAGAAGCGTTTCCGCAAGAGCGCCAGCACCACCAGCTTCGACCGCAGCGCGCGCCTGATCCGTTTCGGGGAAACGCAGCAAACCCAGCCACTGCAAGGCGGCGAACAGGATCGCGCCAGTGCGATCTGGCAATTGATTTCGGTCATGCGCGCCGAAAAAAAAGCAATCAAGCCAGGGGCCGCATGGCGTTTCGTGGTTGCCGGCCAGCGCGATGCTGATCCCTGGACCTTCATCGTCAAGTCGCGCGAACGGATCACGACCGCGCTGGGCAGCCTGGACACGCTGCACATCGTGCGCACGCCACCGCCGGACGCCCAGGCGCGCCGGCTCGACATCTGGCTGGCGCCCTCGGTCGAATGGTATCCAGTGCGCCTGCGCTTTGAAGACAGCAACGGCGAATACATCGAGCAACTCATAGAATCCATCACCAAGCAATGAGCACGATGCCCGTCACCAACAACGCCAACACTGAGCCATCGGCCGCCGGCACAGGCGCCGGCGCACTGGTGCTGTTTTCCGGCGGACAGGACTCCACCACCTGCGTGGCGTGGGCGCTGGAACGATATCGACGGGTCGAAACGATCGGCTTTGACTACGGCCAGCGGCATGCAATCGAGCTGCAGGTGCGCCCGCACGTGCTGGACGGATTGCGCGCCCTGTCGCCGTCATGGAAACAGCGGCTCGGCCCGGACCAGATGATCGACCTGAAGGTGCTCGGCCAGTTGTCCGACACGGCGTTGACTGGCGATGCAGAAATCATGATGCAGGCAAATGGCTTGCCGAATACCTTCGTTCCGGGCCGCAACCTTCTGTTCCTGACGCTAGCTGCCGCGCTGGCTTACCGACGCGGGCTCGATGTGCTGGTAGGCGGCATGTGCGAGACGGATTATTCCGGTTACCCGGACTGCCGCGACGAAACCATCCGCTCGCTGCAAACCACGATCAATCTCGGCATGGCGACCAGCATGGCGATTGAAACACCGCTGATGTGGCTGGACAAGGCGCAGACCTGGCAACTGGCCAGTACACTGGGCGGCGACGCCCTGGTCGAGCTGGTCCGCACGCAGACCCATACCTGCTACCTGGGCGAACGCGGCGCCCTGCACCCGTGGGGCTATGGCTGCGGGCTGTGCCCGGCCTGCGAACTGCGGGCGCGGGGTTACCTGGCTTATGTGCAGGGCCTGTCCTGACCGGCCAGCGCCGAAATCCAGCGCCCGGCATTAGTCCCTGCCCCCTTTTGATGGCATCATGCAGCGGTTGCCGCAACAGCATCGGCCTGCATCCTGCAGCCGGGGACGTCCGGCTGACCTGCTGCCAAACCGCCCGAAGTGGAAGAACAACAAAACGCCCTGCCATTCCTGCGCGAAACAATCCTGTTCCTCGCCCTGTCCGGCATCCTGATACCGCTGTTGCAGCGCCTGCGCATCAGCCAGGTGCTCGGCTTCCTTGGCGTGGGCGCGCTGCTCGGGCCATTCGGCCTGGCCTTGTGGGCCGAGCATTTTCCCTGGCTGTCGCACCTGACCTTCACCGAGCTGGAAGAGGTGAAGGTGCTGGGCGAACTCGGCGTGCTGTTCCTGATGTTCATGATCGGCCTGGAGCTTTCCGCCGCCCGCTTGTGGTCGCTGCGGCGCTGGGTGTTTGGCGCCGGCACCGCGCAAGTGGCCGTCTGCGGCGCAGCCATTGGATTCATAGCCTGGTCATTCGGCAATCCGCCCGGCACATCGCTGCTGCTCGGTCTTGCACTGGCCTTGTCGTCAACGGCGGTCGTCATGCAACTGCTGTCGCAATCGCGCACGCTGGCGCAACCGCTGGGGCAGGCCAGTTTTTCCATCCTGATGCTGCAAGACCTGGCCGTGGTGCCGCTGTTCCTGTTGATCGCGGTGCTGTCCGACAGCGGCAGCACATCGGTGCCCTGGCTGGTGATATCGGCGGTGGCGAAATCGGTGCTGGCGATTGCGCTGATCTACCTGCTCGGCCGGCGCGTGATCCGGCCGCTGTTCCGTTCGCTGGTGGGGCAGCGCCAACCCGAAGTGTTCATGGCGCTGACACTGCTATGCACGCTGGGAATCGCCGGCCTGACCGCCATGGCCGGCCTGTCGCTTGCCCTGGGCGCGCTGCTGGCCGGCCTGCTGCTGGCCGAGACCGAGTTCCGGCATGAAGTGGAAGTCACGATAGAGCCGTTCAAGGGCCTGCTGATGGGCTTGTTCTTCATGTCTGTCGGCATGCAGACCGACATGCGCGAAATCCTGAAATCGCCCGTGCTGGTGCCGCTGTCGGTACTGGGCCTGTTTGCCATCAAGTCGGTGGTCGCCAGCCTGGTCCTGCGCGCCGGCGGTTTCAACTGGGGCCGCTCGATCGAGGGCGGGATGTTGCTGGGACAGGGCGGCGAATTCGCCTTCATCGTCGTCAGCGCCGCGGTGACTGCCGCCGTGATGGACCGGCCGACCGCACAATTCGTCATGCTGGTAGTGGCCTTGTCGATGTTCGCCACACCACTGCTGGCCCGGCTTGGCACGGTCATTCGCAAGCACCTGGAAAAGCATGAACGGCTGCGCAGCGGCGGCGGCTTTGCCGCTGACGGGCCGCCATCCTTGTCCGGCCACGTGATCATCGTCGGCTACGGCCGCGTAGGCCAACTGCTGGGACAAGTCATGAGCCGCCAGGGCGTGTCCTATGTCGCCATCGAGAACGATGCGGAAGTCGTGGCTCGCCTGCATCCGGCAGGCATACCGATTTTTTTTGGCAATGCGGCCCGCGTCGAATTGCTGGAAAGGGTGCACGCCGGCCATGCCGCATCGATCATCCTGACGATGGATGAACCGGAAGCCGCGCTGCGAGCGGTCGAGGCAGTCCACCGCAGCTATCCGCACCTGCCGCTGCTGGCGCGGGCGCGCGATGAAACCCATGCCTTGCACCTGTTGCGGGCCGGCGCAACGCAAGTGATTCCGGAGACCCTGGAGACCGGGCTGCAACTGGCCGTGTTCGCGCTGCAATCCCTGGGCATGTCCGACGGCGACGCCGCGCAACTGGCGCAGCTCGAACGCGAACAGCGCATCGCCGGCATCGACCGGCCGTCCTGACATTGGCCTGGCTGGACGGCAGCGCCACGCACATCAGGGCCGCACGCCGCTATCCATCGTTTCGATCGCGCGCCGGGCGGCCCTGCGCGCAGCAGCAACCGGGTCGTCGTTGCCAGCTTGGCCGGTACCGGCGCCGGCCGCGTCGCTGACGACGAGCGCGCCATCGGCCGCGCGGGTCACGATCAGTGCATCCTCGGTGCCGCCGCTGCTGTCGCCGCGCTCCAGCCACGGGACGCCCGGCGTGACCAGCATTTCAGCGCGCCGGGGCCTGGGGAAATTCGCCCTGGCATCCAGACGCTTTTGCCTGAACAAGGACTGGTAGAAATCGCCGACCAGCGTCAGCGCATTATGTCCGCCCTGCCCCCAATAATTGCTGCGCATGGTGACGCGGGCATCATTGAATCCGACCCAGGCGCCGCTCACCAGTTGCGGATGCATCATGATGAACCAGCCATCCGTATTGAACTGCGTGGTGCCGGTCTTGCCGGCAACGTCGGCCTGGATACCGAAGCGGGACCTGATTTGCTGCCCGGTGCCGCGGCTGACCGCGCCGCGCAGCATGTCGATCAACTCGATTGCGGTGCTCTCCTTCATCGCCGGCACCGGATCGGCGCCAAACTGCGCGATCACTTGTCCGTGGCGATCGGTAATGCGGCTGACCACGATCGGTTGCCGATACTGGCCGATGCTGGCGATGGTCGAATACGCAGAGACCATTTCCAGCAGGCTGACCGCACTCGTGCCCAGCGCCAGCGATGGGACAGGATCGAGACGGCTGCGGTTCACGCCGGCGGCCCTGGCCAGGGCGACGGTGTCTTCCACCCCGACATCGTGCATGACCTGGGCGGTGATGGTGTTGCGCGACAGGATCAGCCCCTCGCGCATGCTCATCGGCATTTCAGTTGGCGCGCCCATGTCGGTCGGCATCCATGCATCCCCTGCCCGCGTGCTGATACTGACCCGGGTATCGAGGTAGGTGCGCATCGGGCTGAAGCCGCGCTCCAGCGCCGCGCCGTAGACCAGCGGCTTGAAGGTGGATCCCGGCTGGCGCAATGCCTGCGCCACATGGTCGAACTGGTCGCGCCCGAAGTCGCGACTGCCGACCCAGGCCTTGACCTCGCCGGACTGCGGGTCGAGCGCCACGAAGCCTGCCTCCAGCCGGGACTTGGCGGCCTTCAGGCGCGCCATGAACTGGCGGTCATTGCGCAATGTTTCCAACATCCCGGCCGCTGCCTTGCCCTGCGCCACGCCCTTGCGGAATTCCGGCGACTCGCGCACGAACAACTCGATCAGGTCCTCGCGCGTGTCCCAGAAGTAGCCAAATGGCTCGACCTCGCGATGCTTGCTGGCGTAGGCCGCCGCCGATCGTGACAACAACTGTCCGGAACGCTGCGCCCATTCGACATCGGCCACCATTTGCAGCGCCCTGGTCTGCTTGTCCACTGCGCGCAATGCCTGCTCCTGCAAGCCGGTGTCGAGTGTGGTGTGGATCACCAGGCCAGCAGTGCCCAGATCAAGCTGATTGGCCTGCGCCCACGCCAGCAGCCAGCGGCGTACATATTCGGTGTAGTGCATGGCGCTCGTGTTGACCGGCTCCTGTTGCCGGCTAAAACGCAATTGCAGCGGCAATTCGCGCAGGCGCTGCAGATCCTGCGGCGGTAGCTGGCCCTCGCGCGCCAGCTGCGACAGTACGACATTGCGTCGTTCGAGCGCGCGCTGTGGATTGACGACCGGATTGTAGTAATGGGTGCCCTTGAGCATGCCGACCAGGGTGGCGCTTTCTGGCGCATTGAGCTCCACGGCGGTCTTTGCGAAATAAGTCCGGGCGGCCATTTCGATGCCGGACACGTTGTAGAGGAAGGGCATGGTGTTCAGGTAGATTTCCAGGATTTCGTCCTTGCTGTGGGTACGCTCGATTTCCAGTGCGGTCAGCATTTCCCTGAGCTTGCGGCCGGGGCTGCGGCTGCGGCCGATTTGCTCTGGAAAAAGGTTGCGGGCGAGTTGCTGGGTCAGGGTGGAGCCACCCTGCATGTCGCCGGTCAGGGTTTGCCAGGCGGCGGACAGGGTGCGGATGACATCGATGCCCTGGTGTTCATGGAAGCGGCGGTCTTCGGTGGCTAGCAGGGCCTGCACTACCCAGGGGGAGATCTGGTTCAGTTTGACCCACTGGCGGTCGATTTTCTTGAATTGGGTCAGCTGGTGGCCGTCGGCTGTGAGCACGATGCTGGGCTTTTCTGTTTGCAGGGTGCGCAGGTGGTCTAGCGATGGGAGCTTGTTGTTCAGTTGCCAGAGTTGATGGGTGAGGACGCTTGCGGCTGTTATCAGCGTTGCGGCTGTTGCCAGTAGCACAAATTGCAGCGGGGATAGCCGGAGGCGGCGGCTGGGGGGCATTTCGGTGCTCCTTGGTTGGGGAGCTAGATGGACAACAAATGAGGGGCTTAGTTTTTTGTTGGCGCCATCGTCATGGCTCGCCCTTGCGGCATCGTGGCCGCGGTGATACCGTCCTGCATCGTGAATTCCATTACCTCTCCCTCCGCTGCCCTGTTGCCGGCGAACGCTGTGCTGCGTACCACGCTGCATGACGAGGTGCATGCGCGGCCGTCTGTGCGGATTGACTTGCCGGCGCTGGTGGTGTTTGTGACGGTGCTTAACGAAGGCGTGGACCGGGCGGCGGAATGCGAGCACCTGCGCCTGCTGCCTGGGCAGGGCGGGCTGACGCAGGCGGATTTGCAACAGAATTTTGTACGGCTGCGGCTGGGTGGCTCAACGCTGCGCTGGGAGCGGCATGGCGAATTTACGCGTTATGTTTTATTGCAGGAATCTGCCGCCAGGCTCCCTGAGCCGGGTGACGCCGGCTCCCTGCGCGCCTGCCTGCCGGTCGATCCCGGCTGGCTGGCTGCCATTCCCGGACGCACCATCGCCGCCATTGAACTGACCATGCTCACCGGCGACCTGTCCGATCCACAGGCTGCCCTGGCTACGGCGCAGCAATGGTTCGACGCCGGCACCGTTGTTGCTTCGCTGCTGGGTAACGGGCATTCGCTGGCGGTGACGGATTTCCATTTGCGACCGGACGGCTTCGAGCGCATCGTCGTGATCGCCAAGCCCGATACCAGCGCGGCCCGGGCCGGCCGTGTCGCACAGCGGCTGCTGGACCTGGAAACCTACCGGCTGATGTCGCTGCGCGGGCTGCCGTCTGCCAAGGAACTGCTGCCGATCCTGGCGCAGTCCGAAGCGGCGCTGGCGGACATCACGGCGCAGCTGGAAGCACGCACGTCTTCCGAAGACGAATTGCTCGACACGCTGATCCATGTTGCCGCCGGCGTCGAGCGCGCCACGGCGCAGCACGCCTATCGTTTCTCGGCCACGCAAGCCTATGACGCACTGGTGCGGCAACGCATCGTTGAAATGCGCGAGGCGCCGGTGCCCGGCACCCAGACCATCGGCGAATTCCTGCAGCGCAGGCTGTCGCCGGCGATGGCGACTGTCGCTGCGACGTCGCAACGCCTGAGTTCGCTGTCGCAGCGCATCGAGCGCACCAGCGCGCTGCTGCGCACCCGGGTCGATATCGCCACGGAAAAACAGAATCACCAGTTGCTGGCCAAGCTCACGCGTGGACAAGAATTGCAGTTGCGCCTGCAAGCCACCGTCGAAGGCCTGTCGATCGCCGCGATTTCGTACTATGTGGTCAGCTTGTTGCTGTATGCAGCGAAGTCACTCAAGGCGCTCGGGCTGCCGCTGCAACCGGAGGTGGCGGCCGGTGCGCTGATACCGGTGGTGCTGTTTGGCGTATGGCGATTGACGCGGCGGATCCACGCACGGTTGCATTGATTCGGATTCCAGCGCGTTCCAGAGCGTTCACGCGGCGTTGCCGCCGGCTCTGCCGTACTGGATTGCCTCGTCGGCGATGACCACGCAATTGCGCCCGCTGGTCTTGGCCTTGTACATCGCCAGGTCGGCGCAGCGGATCAGTTCTGCCGCCGTGCCGCCATGTTCTGGAAAACTGGCGATCCCCACTGACAAGGTCGATCCGACCTGCAGTTCGCCATAGGGCGCACGACTGCTGGCAAAATCCGCCCTCAATTGCTCGGCCCGCTCGTGCGCCGTGGCTGCCGTGACACCAGGCAGTAGCAGCACGAACTCTTCTCCACCGTAGCGACAGACGACATCGGAGGCGCGCACCTGCGCATCGAGCAGCGCTGCCAGCAGCTTCAACACCTCGTCACCGGCCTGGTGACCGTGGTCGTCGTTGATGCGCTTGAACCAGTCAATGTCGATCATCGCCACCGACAGCGGTAAATCCTCTCGTGAACAACGCGCCAGTTCACGCTCCAGGGTCGCATCGAAATAGCGGCGGTTGTACAGGCCGGTCAGGGCGTCGCGGTAAGCCTGGTCGCGCAGCTTGGACTGCAGGAGTGTGTTCTCCTGCAGCTGGCGCTCGAGTTCCTGTTCGCGCAACTGCAATTGGCCCTTGGTCTCTTGCAGTTTCAGCGCGCGCGCATAGGCGTTTTCTGCCACCACCAGCACGTAGAACATGATCGACAGCACGCTAAGCAGCGTGACAGCCAGGTTGGTGTCAGGCGAAAAATGCCAGCCGTTGATTGCGCCCATCGGCAGCGCACCGGCCAGCATCGAGGCCAGGGCCTGCGGGAAACCGATGCGGCCACGGAAGACTGTCATGTTGACCGTGATCGTCACCAGGAAAATGAAGGTGATCCAGATCGGGAATCCGAGCGCTGCCGCCCAGGCGCCAAAGCACACGCCGTCGAGCAACAGATTCTGCATCTCGGCACGGCGCTGGTCGCTCGCATACAAGGCGCGAAAGTAGACCAGTTGCGGATAAACGATGCATTGCAGGACTAACAGAACCCAGGGCAAGACCCCCATGTTCTGGGGCGCGAAATGGGCGGCCACGGTGGCCAGGACGAGCAGGCTGCATCCGGCGCGGTTGCGCCGGTTCATTTTTACCGTCCAGTGCACTGGACGGGATTTCGACCGGGCGGCATCCTGTGTCATTGTTTCCATTCGGCAAGTTTAGCAGTATCACCGATATGAGCCTATCGACCCACAGAAATTCGATGGGGACACGATAAGGTGCTCATGGAATGCACAGCTTGCACTGGCGCGGAAGGGATTCAGCCAGGGTTCCAGGCCGGATCGCGCGTCAGCGCCACGCCGACGATATAGCAAAACATCAACAATGCACCTACCAGTGCCGCCAGCCGGATGGGTCTGGAACGGCCTCGTTTCAGGGCGATCGTTCCCAGCAAAATGTAGATCGTCAGCGCCAGCACTTTCGCAGTCAGCCAGGCGCGCTCGAACGGATATTGCCCGCTCCAGGCGGCCAGGGCGATCGCGCTGGCCAGCAGCACTGTGTCCACCAGGTGCGGCACTAACTTTACCCAGCGCTGCTGCAAGCGCGCCGGGGCGGCCAGCATCCACCATCCACGCAGCAGGAACAGCGCACCGGACAGCGCAACGGCGCTGACATGCAGATGTTTCAGTGCGAGATAGCTCAACACCGCGCTAAGCCTTCTTGTTGCCCGCAGGCATCAGCCTGAGAACCGGCAGCGCCACCGAGTGGCGCAAGCCCTTCGGATCGGAAAGTATCTGGTCGAGCGTGACGCCGTCCAATACCGCCAGCCATGCTTGCGTCGCCTGTCGCAATACGTCCTTTAGCTGGCATGTCGGCGCCAGCACGCAGTCGTTACGGACCGGGTCGAAGCATTCGACCATATTGAAGTCCGGTTCGGTCAGCCTGACCACGGCGCCGAGATTGATGTCGCCCGGCTCCATCGCCAGGCGCAAGCCGCCGCCCCGGCCGCGCATGGTCTGCACCATACCCGACAAGCCAAGCTGATGCACGACCTTCGTCAGGTGATTGTTGGAGATGCCGTAGGCGTCCGATATTTCCCGGATCGTGACCAATTGCTCGCGATGCAGGCCGAGATACATCAGCGTGCGCAAGGCGTAGTCGGTGTAATCAGTCAGTCGCATGAGTGCAGCACTGCTCCAGTATCGTGGCCGGGGTTGTCGCAGGTTTCGGCGGTTCTGACCGCGCTGATTTACGTTGATGTGCTTTGCAATGGTTGCTTTGCGAAGGCTTCAAATATAACATGCATTCATTCTGCATCTTTGAAAGTGCAGCAAAAAAAGTAGTCGAAAGACATCGGTGCAAAGCGCGCCATCACACCATCGAAGGAGCTGCGAAATGTCGCTGCTTTCCAATCAGGATTCTCCCGGCCAGCCCACCATCCAGGACATCGCCCGCAAGCGCAATCAGCCACCGCCGCCGCCAGTGACGACCGTGCCGCTGTGGCGGCTCGGGTTCCGGCCGTTTTACCTGCTGGCCGCTGCCTTCGCGGGCGTCGCCGTGCCGCTCTGGCTGGCAACGTTTCTCGGGGTCCTGCCCGCCACCGGGGCCAGTCTTGCATGGCATGTGCATGAGATGGTGTTCGGCTTTGCCGCTGCCGTCATCGTCGGCTTCCTGTTCACCGCGGCGGGCAACTGGACCGGACGACCGACGCCGCGCGGGCGCCATTTGGCCGCGCTCGCCGCGCTCTGGCTGGCTGGCCGGGTGGCAATGCTGTTCGCCCCCGCTGGCGTGGCCGCGCTGGTCGACCTGGCTTTCCTGCCGCTGGCCGCGTGGCCGCTGTACCAGGTGCTGCAGCGCGCCGGCAACAAGCGCAATCTGTTCCTGGTTGGCTTGCTGGCGCTGCTTGCCGCACTCAATGCCAGTTTCCACGGTGCCGTGCTGGGCTGGTGGCCGCTCGATCCGGTCCATCCGCTCGAGTCCGCCATCCTGGTGCTGGTGATCATTGAATCCGTGATGGGCGGGCGGGTGATCCCGATGTTCACCGCCAATACGCTGGGTGGCGTGCAGCCCGTAGTCAACCCGCGCCGCGACCGCCTTACCGTGGCCTTGCTGGCAGCAAGCGCGCTGGCCTGGACGCTGGGCGTGCCAGGGCCTGCCACGGCCGCATTGTGCGTGGCCGCTTCAATGGCGGTGTTGCTGCGCGTGCTCGGCTTCATGCCGCACCGCACGCTACGCCATCCGCTGCTGTGGGTATTGCACCTGTCCTACGCCTGGCTGTCGATCGGACTGTTCCTGCTTGGCCTGGCGGCGCTTGGCCTGGTCAGCGACAGCGCCGGCTTCCATGCGCTGGGCATTGGCGCCACGGCGGGCCTGGTGATCGGCATGCTCACGCGCACCGCGCTGGGCCATACCGGCCGGCCCTTGCAGGCAGGCCGCGCAGAGACCGTGATGTACCTGGCACTGCATGCCGGCGCTGTGTTGCGGGTACTGGCGTCGCTGCAGGTGATGGACTACAGCGTCGGGCTGCTGGTCGCATCGGCCGCCTGCTGGAGCACCGCGTTCATCCTGTATGTTGTCGTGTACGGTCCTTACCTGGTCCGGCCAAGGCTGGATGGCAAGGATGGCTGAGCCTGCTGCGGCGTTATGTGCGCGTCAGAACAAGTGGCCGAGCTTGGTCGACTTGGTGTCGAGATAACGCTCGTTGGACGGGTTGCGGTTCACGGCATGCGCCAGCCGCTCGACCACAGTGACGCCAGCCTCCTGCATGGCTGCCAGTTTGCGCGGATTATTGGTCATCAGCCGCAGTGAGTGGACACCCAGCGCATCGAGCATCGGCCGGACGATCGAATAGTCGCGCAAGTCCGAGTCGAATCCGAGTGCGTGGTTGGCCTGTACCGTATCGGCGCCGGCATCTTGCAGCCGGTAGGCCCGCAGCTTGTTCACCAGGCCGATGCCGCGCCCCTCCTGCCGCAGGTAGAGCACGACGCCGCGCCCTTCGGCCGCGATTTTTTGCAGCGCCCACTCCAGTTGCGCACCGCAATCGCAGCGCTGGCTGAACAAGGCATCGCCGGTCAGGCATTCGGAATGGATGCGCGACAGTACCGGCAGGCCGTTGGCGACATCGCCCAGCACCAGCGCCAGGTGCTCCTTGCCGGTTTCAGCTTCGACAAAAGCGGTCAGGTCGAACGTCGCCCACGGCGTGGGCAGCTTGCAGGGCGGGATGATTTCCAGGCGGGGTTGTGGTGCCGGGCTGCTGGCCGGTGGTGGCGTCGAAGTCATGACAGATGATTCTTGGGTGGTGTGGTCAGGCGCATCAGGCCTACCAGCATAAACGAGTTGGGCGCGCAGGTCAGTTTCATCCGATGCTGCAGCGCCCGGGATAACGGCAGCGCCAATCAGGGCGCGGTCATTCATCCAGCGCAGGATAGTCGATGTAGCCGACCGGCCCCGGCTTGTAGAAGGTTTTCGGATTGGCCACATTGAGCGGCGCATTTTTCTTCAGCCGCGGCACCAGGTCCGGATTGGCGAGGAAGGCGCGTCCGAAAGAAACGGCGTCGGCGCGGCCAGTTTCCACGGCATCGATCGCCATTGCGCGGTCATAGCCATTGTTGGCGATATACGCGCCCCGGAACGCTTTGCGGGCGGCGGCAAAGTCAAATCCGGCCAGGTCGCGCGCACCGCCGGTGGAACCCTCGATGAAATGGATGAATGCAATGCCGCGCTTGTCGAGTTCGCCGACCAGGTAAGCAAACACCGGCTGCGGATCACTGTCGGTCAGGCCATTGACTGGCGCCACCGGCGACAGCCGTATGCCAACCCGGCCAGCGCCGATCTCGGCGGCCACGGCATCCACCACTTCCAGCGCGAAGCGGCAACGGTTCTGCACCGAGCCACCGTAGCGGTCGGTGCGCTGGTTGGCGCCGTCGCGCAGGAACTGGTCGACCAGATAGCCATTGGCGCCATGGATTTCGACGCCATCGAAGCCGGCGCGCATCGCATTGGCCGCCGCCCGCCGGAATTCATCGACGATGGCTGGAATCTCACCGATGTCGAGCGCACGCGGTTGCGGTGTCTGCACTTTGCCCGAATGCGTATAAGCGACCATGTCGGCCTGCACGGCGGAGGGCGCAACCGGCGCCGCACCGCCAGTGAGTTCCGGATGACTGATACGGCCGACATGCCATATCTGCGCCAGGATTCTGGAGCCGGCCTGATGCACTGCGGCGGTAATGCGCTTCCAGCCTTCGACTTGCGCCTCGGAATAAATGCCGGGCGTGGCCAGGTAGCCTTTGCCCAGCGGCGACACTTGCGTGCCCTCGCTGATGATGAGGCCGGCGTTGCTGCGTTGCCGGTAATACTCCACGTTCATCTCGCTGCCCGGGATATCGCCGGCGGCTTCATCGGCGCGGCTGCGAGTCAGTGGCGCCATCACGACCCGGTTGCAAAGTTCGATGTCGCCGATCCGGACCGGCTGGAACAGTTTCACATCGCCGGCGTTGTCGGATCCGGCCTGGGTTTGCGTCAAGGGTGCATTCATCGATCTTGTTCCTGTTGCGATTCTTGGTTCTGTTGTTTCTGTTGGCCTTTGTGCGGCGCAGATGGTCGCCCCGGCTTCGGGCGGCAGCGCTGCAGGCTCAGGCCGTTTGCCGTTCCACCCAGCGGGCAAAGGAAGCGGCAAATTTGGTCAGGAATTCGCGCGTACTGTCGGCAGTCATGTTGCCGCCGGCGTCGAACATGCCAGCCACATTGCCAAGGTAAGCCTCGGGCTGCTGCATGCACGGCACATTCAGGGACACCAGCGATTGCCGCAGGCTGTGATTGGCGCCGAAGCCACCCAGCGGTCCTGGCGAAATGCTCACCACCGCGGCCGGCTTGCCGCTCCAGACGCTTTTCCCGGGCGGCCGGGAGCCGACATCGACCGCATTCTTCAGCATTGCCGGCAGGCCGCGGTTGTATTCGGGCGTCACGAACAGCAAGCCATCGCAGGCGCGCACCTGCTCGCGCAGTACCAGCCAGGCTGGGGGCGTGGCGCCGGCATCTTCCAGGTCCTGGTTGTAGAAAGGAATCTGGTCGACTTCAACGATCACCATCTCCAGCGAATCCGGCGCGACCGACATAAGTGTCCTGGCCACTTTGCGTGAGAACGACTCCTTGCGCGCACTGCCGATCAATACAGCGATTTTCTTGCGTTCCATTGCGATCCCCTTTTACCGATTTGCCTTGAACCCCCGGTGAGACCCGCCATCCGGTCCACCGCCATGCCCACGATCCAGATCGACATTCTACCGGCGGCGCCAATGTGCCGCCTGCGCGGCGATCGGCGCGAGCCAAGCTTCCAGAACAATGTTGTCCTAGACAATTCATATGTATATAGCTTAAGCGTGCTATTATCATCGCCAAATATAGTTATTGACATAGACAAACATGACAACTACAGGCCCGCTGGGTCGCTTGATATTTTTCCGCACGGCAGAGCGGGGATCGGCGAGGCAATGAAAGTCGCCGTCATCGGGGCTGGGATCAGCGGGCTTTCTTGCGCCTGGAAACTGGAGCGCCTGTTCGCCACGCACGGCGACCATGGCTCCAGCGTGACGCTGTTCGAATCCAATAGTTACTTTGGCGGGCACAGCAACACGGTCGATGTCGGCTTCCAGACCGCGGACGGCTTTGTCTCGCACGGGGTGGACACCGGGTTCCTGGTGTTCAATCCGCAGACCTATCCGCAACTGGTGAACCTGTTCAGGGAGCTCGACGTGCCGGTGGCAACATCGGACATGTCGTTTGCAGTATCGCTTCCCCACATTGATTTGGAGTGGGCTGGCAGCAACCTTGACACGGTGTTTGCGCAGCGGGGTAACATGGTCAATCCACGCTTCCTGCGGATGTTGCGCGACATCATGCGCTTCAACCGGATCACCACGGCCCTTGCCGAATCCCATGAACTGGAGCAATTACCGCTGTCGCTGGGTGAGTTCCTCGAACATCACCGGTTTTCAGCTGAATTCCGTGACTGGTATTTCCTGCCGATGGCAGGCTGCATCTGGTCCTGCCCGACCGCGCAAATGCGCGACTTCCCGGTCAGGACGATGATCCGTTTCTGCCACAACCACGGGCTGCTGCAGGTCAGCGACCGTCCGCAGTGGAGCACGGTACGCGGCGGCTCGCGCGAGTATGTGCGGCGCATGCTGGCGCAGATAAGCGATGCGCGGCTGGATCCGGTACTGGCCGTGCGCAGGCCAGTGGATCATCCGTCTGCCGGCGTGCAGGTTCATAGCGCGAGCGGCGTTGAAATCTTCGATGAAGTGATATTCGCCTGCCACAGCGACCAGACGCTGGCGCTGCTGCAAGACTCTTCAGAGCATGAACGACGGGTACTGGGCAGTGTGCAATACCAGCAGAACCGCGCCGTGCTGCATACCGACAGCTCGCTGCTTCCGGCGCGCAAGAAGGTGTGGTCGGCCTGGAATTACACCAGCCTGCCCGCGACATCGCGCGCCGGCGAAGGCGAGTCCCCGGCGCAGGTCTGCGTACATTACCTGATCAACCGCCTGCAACCCCTGCCTGCGGCATGGGGCGAGAAAACAGTAATCGTCAGCCTGAACCCCGTCAGGGAGCCAGCGCCGGAACAGATACTGCGCGAATTCGACTATGCGCATCCTGTATTCGATGCAAAAGCGCTGGCCGCGCAGAATGAATTGCCACGTTTACAGGGACGCGGCCATGTCTGGTACTGCGGCGCATGGACCGGTTATGGTTTCCACGAAGATGGATTGCGCTCTGGCCTCAACATTGCGCAGCATGTCGCGGCATTGGCAGCGCTGGACAGGCCGCGACTGCGGCCGGCAGCGTGAGCGTGCAACCAGCCCCCTCGCCGCCCCGCTCCGGCGCGCAGGCAATGCCGCAATTATTGCCAGGGCTGGTGCGGCACACGCGCTTGCGTCCGGTCAGCCATGCCTTCCACTATCCGGTCTACCAGTTGCGACTGCCCTTGCGCACCCTGCAAGACCGGCGGTGGGGCAATGCGTTCCTGTCACACAATCGCTTCAACCTGCTGTCGTTCCACGACCGCGACCACGGGGCCGGCGCTGCGCCGCTGCTGAGCTGGATCGACGACCTGTTGCGCAGCGAAGGCATCGACGGCGCCGATGGCGAGATCTGGCTGCATACCTTCCCGCGCGTACTTGGCTACGTGTTCAACCCCGTGAGCTTCTGGTTTTGCGAATCGCGCGCGGGACAATTGCGCGCGATCGTCTGCGAAGTCAACAACACCTTCGGCGAGCGTCATTGCTACCTGCTGGCCGACCCCAAGGGTGCAGACCTGGCCTGGGGCGCGCAATTGCAAGCGCCCAAGCGCCTGTATGTGTCGCCGTTCTGCGAAGTCGCCGGCGGCTACCGCTTCCGCTTCATGCAGGCCGAACGCACCGGCGCCAAGGGCGAAACGCTGGTGCGGCATGTGGCGCGGATCGACTATGGCGACGACGGCGGCCCGCTGCTGCTGACCAGCATCGCCGGCACCGCCCGGCCAATGACAGCCGCCCGCACGCTGGCGGCGTTCTTGCGCATGCCGCTGATGACGCTGGGCATCGTTGCGCGCATCCACCTGCACGCATTGCGGCTCTACATCAAACGCTTGCCGCTGGTGCGCAAGCCGGCCGCCCCTGCTGACCCGGTATCCCGATGACACAATCCCTCCTGCCAGGAACACCCTGATGCGACTGCTACCTTGGCAGCCAATGAATGCGCCCGTCACGCACTGGTCCGGCAAACGCGTGTGGATCATCGGCGCCTCCAGCGGCATTGGCGCGGCCACCGCCAGGCTGCTGCTGCAACGCGGCGCGGTGCTGGCAGTGTCGGCGCGTTCCGCAGCCAGCTTGCGCACCCTGATGCCGGCCAGCCCGGAGGCCGCTGACGCCCTGACGATCCTGCCGCTCGACATCAACGATGCGCCGGCCGTTGCAGAAGCGGCGCAAGCGCTGCGCCGGCAATGGGGCAGCATCGACCTGATCCTGGTGACGGCCGGCATTTACCGGGCGATGCGCGCCCAGTACATCGACCTGGCAGTTGCACATGACATCATCGACACCAATATCAAGGGCCCGCTCAACGTGCTGGCGGCCACCGTGCCGCTACTGCGCGCGCAAGGCGCCGGCGCTGTGGCGCTGGTGTCGAGTGTGGCCGGCTACTCCGGGCTGCCCAAGGCGCTGGCCTATGGTCCGAGCAAGGCGGCGCTGATCAACCTGTGCGAGGGGCTGTATTACGACTTGCATCCGGCCGGTATTGGCGTACACCTGATCTCGCCCGGCTTTGTCGCCACGCCGCTGACCGCCGATAATGACTTTCAGATGCCGGCGCTGATCAGCGCAGAGCAGGCCGCAGCCGAAATCGTGGCCGGCATCGAGCGCGGCGAATTCGAAATCCATTTCCCGAAGCGCTTTTCGCGCGTGCTCAAATTGCTGCGCCTGCTTCCCTACCGGCTCTATTTCGGCGCATTGCGGCGCATTACCGGGCTCTAGCCACAGGAGTGAAGCAAATGAGCGATGGTTCGCAGGCAGTTCGGTTGCAGGCACTGGCGCATTTCTTCGAGAACATGCACGCTGTCGATGTACCGCGTCTGCGCACGCTGTATCGCGAGGACGCGTACTTCAAGGACCCGTTCAATGAAGTGCATCGCATTGAAGACATCGAACGCATTTTTGCCCGCATGTTCGAGGATCTGCTCGATCCGCGCTTCGTGATCACCGGCACCGTGCTGCAGGACAGCGAGGCTTTCCTCACCTGGAACTTCCACTTCCGCCTGCAACGCAGCCCCAGCGACGAGCAGTGCATACGCGGCTGCAGCCAGATCCATTTCGATGACGACGGCCTGGTCCAATCCCACCGCGACTACTGGGATGCCGCCGAAGAACTGTACGAAAAGCTGCCGATCATTGGCAGCTTGATGCGCTGGCTCAAGCGCCGCATCCAGGGCTGACAGGCCCCGCGATCACCTCAGCACCGGACTGCTGCTGCAGCCAGCATCCACAGACACCCGCAAGCTCAAAAGTATTTGCCTTCCCCGGCCGCCTCAGCTTATAGTAATACGTGTTAATACAAGTAAGCTGATGACAGCCCCTGCCCAAGCCCCTTTCAATCGACATTCGATTGTGCCGATCTACATCCAGATTGCAGATGCATTGCTGGAGCAGATCAATGCCGGGCTGCTGAAATCCGACGACAAGCTTCCCAGCGAGGCCGAGCTGGTCGCCCGTTACCAGGCCAGCCGGGTCACCGTGCGGCTGGCGATTCGCCACCTGGTCAGCCAGGGCGTGGTAGCGCCGCGCCAGGGCAAGGGCACCTTCGTGCTGGCGCCGGTGATCAAGTACGAACTCGGCGAGTTCAAGGGCTTCTATGAGCAGCTGCAGTTGCAGGGCCTGCAACCGGAAACCGAAATCCTGCGCATGGCGGTCGATCCGGTCCAGTTGCCGCCGGAAGCCGTTCCGCTGTCGGGCACCGGCCGGCATGTGATTGAATTCGTGCGCCGCTATCGCATCGCCACGCAAGCATTCGCCCAGGTGCATACCTGGTACGCCAGCCATTCAATACCGGACCGGGACCGGCTGGACCGCTATCCGGTGCTGGGCCTGGTGATGCGCGAATTCGGTTCCTCCATCAAGTCGGCAGAACTGGGCATCCGTGCCGTTGCCGCCGATGCCGGGCTGGCCGGTGCGCTGGAAGTCAAGCGCAATGCACCGCTGCTGCTACTACGCCGCTCGTCCATGCTCAACTCGGACCAGCTTTGCGAGTACTCCGAAATCCACATACGCGCAGAGCGCTATGAATTCCGCATGAACACGACCGGCCCCTTGTCGGTCACCTCTGCCATCCACAGTGTGCTCGAACCGGCAAGCAGCCCGGCGCGCACGCCGCACCGCAATTGAATCAACCGGCATCGACACTTGCCGCATTTAGGAGAACAAATGGAATTGAATGAAGTAGAACAAGAGATGCTGGCCGGCAAGCATGGCGAAGCCATACAGAAGGCGCTGGCCTACCAGATTGAAGTCGGCAAATTTTTCCATGCCGAGCGCTTCGTGCCGATCACCAATGCCCACATGATGGGCGACATTGAAGTCATGGGCGACGGCGGCCTGGATTTCCTTAAGCAAGCATGCGATCGCAAGACGCACTGCTCGATTCCAATCACGACCAATGCCCGCTGCATGGATTTCAACCATGTCGAAAGCCTCGGCCAGGACGCCGGCGAAGCGGTCAAGGAAAAGAAGATCATCGCCTACCTGAAGCAAATGAACGTGGTGCCTACCGACACCTGCATCAACTACCAGACCGTGTACCAGCCAACCCTGGGCGAGCACGTGGCCTGGGGCGATACCGGCACCGTGATCTATGCCAACTCGGTGTTCGGTGCGCGCAGCAATTTCGAAAGCGGCCCGGCGGCGTTTTCCGCAGCCGTCACCGGCCGCACGCCAGCCTACGGATTCCACCTCGATGAATGCCGGCGTGGCAGCTTCGTGGTGCGGGTCGATGCCAAACCGGAAGACCTGGCTGACTGGGGCGCACTCGGCAAGCTGGTGGGCGAAACGCACCAGAGCTATTACGCGGTGCCCGTCTTTACCGGCATGCACCGCAAACCGTCACCGGACGAGCTGAAACATCTGGGCGCAGCGCTGGCCAGCTATGGCTCGATGGGCATGTTCCATATGGTCGGCGTGACGCCGGAAGCGCCGACGGTGGAAGCTGCACTTGGCGGGCGCAAGCCGGATGAAGAGATGGTCGTCAGCCAGGCCATGATGGACCAGGTCTACCGCAACTACGACTTGAAGGACCGCAACGGCAACCTGGTCGTGTTCTCCGGACCGCAGCTGTCGCTGCTGGAAATGAAAGACCTGTCGGAGCGATTCAAGGGACGCAAGGTCGCACCCGGCACGCAAGTGTTCGTGACCACCTACAGCGGCGTGCGCGCATCGGCCGAAAGCATCGGCTACACCAAGGACCTGGAAGACGCCGGCGTGCAGATCCTGGAAGGCGTGTGCTTCTACATCCTGCAAAACCTGTCGCAGATGCGCATCAAGAATGGCTGGGTGAACATGGTTTCCAACTCGGCCAAGATCGTCAATATCATCGGCGCGCACCGCTTCAACACCATCCTGCGCCGCACCCAGGACTGTGTCGACATCGCCTGCACCGGGAGGATCGAATGAGCGCCCCCGTGTTTCGCGTCGACGACGCATTCGGTCCGGTGGTAGAAGGCCGCGTGCTGATTTCCACCGAAGGTTTTTCGCCGCGCTACGACCTTGACCGCTGGACCGGCCTGATCAGCAAGCCCGGCCACAAGCTCGAAGGCAAGAACATCAAGGACATGATCTGCTTTTTCCCGACCGCCAAGGGCGGCATCGCGGCGGGATGGGCCTACTACGACATCAAGCACAAGCAGATTGCACCCAAGGCGCTGATATTCGGCGTCACCAATCCGGTCATGGTGCAGGGCGCGGTGCTGGCCGACATCACCATCACGCAGGGCTGGTCGCATGATCCGTCCGAAGTATTCAGCGATGGCGACCTGGTGCGGGTCGATCCCCAGAAAAAGACTATCGAACTGCTGGAAAAGGCGGCCTGACAAGCCGTGCGGACAGGCCGACAGCGGCCTGTCCGCAAGCACGAAAAACGACAATATCAAGGAGGAGACAATGAGCAAACGTACCCTGGCAATACTGGCTGCCGGTCTGCTGTAGGCCGGCGCGGCCGTCGCTGATCCGAGCTATCCCAACCGGACCATCCGGCTGGTGGTGCCCTTCCCGCCCGGCGGCCCTACCGATATCGTCGCGCGACCGCTGGCAAAGGAATTGTCGCGGGTGCTGGGACAGACCGTCGTGGTCGACAATCGCGGCGGCGCAGGTGGCAGCATCGGCGCCGATGTCGTGTCGAAATCGGCGCCCGACGGCTACACGCTGCTGCTGGGAACCGTCGGCACGCAAGCGATCAACCCGAGCGTCTACAAATCCCTGCCCTACGATCCCCGCACGGATTTCACGGCGATTGCGCTGACCGGCTCGGCGCCGGTGGCGATCGTGGTGAACGGCAGCGGGACCTATCCCAATCTTGCCGCCCTGGTCGCAGCCGGGCGTGACAAGAGCCGTGCGCGGCCGCCGAATTACGGCAGTGCCGGCAGCGGCTCGCCAGGTCATCTGTCGCTTCAAGTCGCAGACTGGCGCTGTGCTGACCCATGTTCCGTACAAGGGGAGCGCGCCGGCGGTGCAGGATTTGATCGGCGGTCAGATCGACATGATGTTTGATCCGGTGCAGTCGGTGCTGCCGCATATCAAGGGTGGGCGGATCAAGGCGCTTGCCGTTGCGTCGCGCCAGCGTCTTGCGGTTTTGCCGGATGTGCCCACTGTGGTGGAAGCCGGTTTTCCGGACTATGAAATGACGGCGTGGTGGGGGGTGTTGGCGCCGGCCAAGTTGCCTAAGGATATTGCCGACAAGCTGTCGGCGGCAGTGCTGGAGGCGGCTAAAGGGGAATCGTTCCGGGCCCTGCGGGATCTGGGGATCGAGCCTTTGACGATGGATTCGGGGACGTTTGGGAAATTTATCCAGGCTGAGGCGGCCAAGTGGAGCAAGGTGGTCAAGGATTCCGGGGCGACGAATAATTGATTTTCTTTTATGGCGTTGTTGGGGGTTATTGGCGTCGATGTGAAGCCAATAACCCCTGAAAGGCCAAAAATTGAGCAACGCAAACACCCGCCTGATCGCCCCTTCGCGCCACACCTGACCCAGCTATGATTGCGGCGGGTTCTCGTTGCTGCTGTCGTTGCTGCTGCTGTCCTTGCCGCCAACGGCTCTTGCGCCCCGATCCGCACTGGCGGCATTCCCACCCACGCTGCCTTTGCCCGATCCGACCGCTTCCCGCGCCAGGCTGAACAATTGCGCCGGGTCGATCGGCTTGGCCAGTACGCTGGCAAACCCGCTTGTACGGATGCGCTTGATATCTTCGGGCGCGACCCTGCCGCTAACAGCGATTGCCGGCAGGCTGTAGCGTTCACGCACCTGCCGCAGCAGCTCGACGCCGTCGGTTTTCGGCATCGATATGTCCGAGACCAGCAAGTCATACGACTGTTGCGCCAGCATCGCCATTGCCTGTTCCGCGCTGTTGGCGCGATCCGCCTGCGCCCCTTCCAGCTGTAACAGCGATTGAAGGATTTCGGCGGCTTCGGCCATGTCATCGACCACCAGTACCCGCAGTCCCGACAGGCTATTGCCCTTGGGGGCGGTGTCGGCGTCCACGTCTTGTCCGCCCTGTTCGTACAAGGGCAGCCAGACCGAAAATTTTGCGCCGCGGTTATGCCCTGCCGAGCTGGCACGGACCCGGCCGCCGTGCAACTGGACCAACTGCCGCACCAGTGCCAATCCGATCCCCAGTCCGCCGCTTGCGCGCGCCCCATGGGAATTTCCCTGCGCGAACATGTCGAACACATGCGGCAGCACCTCGGCATCGATGCCGCGGCCGGTGTCGATCACGTCGATGCGCGCTTCATCGCCGTCGCGCCCGATTTCGACTTGCACACGCCCGTTGGGGGGCGTGAATTTGACCGCATTCGTGATCAGGTTCATCAGCACCTGCTCGATCCGGACCCGATCGGCGCAGACCATGACCACCGGCGCCCGCCGCTGTAGTGACAGTGTCAGGTTGGCAGTCGCCGGATCGGCGCGCATGGCCTCCACCGTGGCGTCTGCAATGGATCCCAGCTCCATCGGCTTGACCGACATCGCCAGCTTGCCGTGCCGCAAGCGGGACAGATCCATCAGGTCTTCAATCAGCTTGGCCTGGTTGAGCACGGCGCTGCGGATCCGGTCCAGCGATTGCGTGGCGCGCGCTGACCAGCGGGCTTCAGGCAGCCGGGCCAGCAGTTCGGCGTTGATGTTGATCAGGTTCAGCGGATGGCGCAATTCATGCGCCAGAACGGCCAGGAATTCGTTGCGCATGTCGGCCTGCTGGCGGCCGGCCTTTTCGGCACCCAATTCGGCACTGAGCTGCGACTCCCAGCGGATACGGTCGGTCTGGTCGCGCGAAATCTTGGCAAACCCCAGGAATTCGCCGGCATTGACGATCGGCGTCACCACGCCGTTGCAAAAGAAACGGCGCCCATCCTTGCTGACATACCAACGCTCGTCCTCGACCCGACCATCGTCGCGCGCGCGCTGGCGTTCTCCGCCAGGAATGCCGGCTGCACGGTCCTCCGGCAGGAACAATACGTCGGCGCTGTGCCCCATCATTTCCTGCTCGGTATAGCCGAACACCCGCTGCGCACCCTGGTTCCAGCTGGTCACCATGCCGTCGGCATCGGTGGTCATGATCGCATAGTCCTTGGTGCTCTCGGCGACCAGCTTGATGCGCTCTTCGCCGGCGCGCACGTCATCCTCTGCCTTGTGGCGGCGGGTAATGTCGAAGAACGTCAGCACCGCACCATCGATCCTGTCTTCGGTGGTCCGGTACGGCAGCAGGCGCGCGATATAGTAGCGGCCGTCGTTGCTGCTTACCTCGCGTTCGACCGAATGCAAGGTATTGAAGGTACCGGCGATATCGCTATTGAGCTCCGGATAATCGAGACGATGCGTCAGATCCAGTATCGAGCGCCCGATGTCGGTGGGAATGATGCTGAAAATGTCCGCCGCACGCGGCGTATAGCGCTTGATGCGCATGCCGGCGTCGACGAACAAGGTCGCAATGTCGGTCGATGCGATCAGGTTGTTGAGGTCGTCGTTGACCTTGCCGGCCTCTTCGACCTTCATCTTCAGTTCGTAATTGACGGTCACCAGTTCTTCGTTGACCGACTGCAGCTCTTCCTTGCTGGTCTCCAGTTCTTCGGTGGCCGAGCGCAATTCTTCATTGATCGCCTGCAGCTCTTCATTGGAAGCGCGCAATTCCTCGGTCGAAACTTCCGATTGCTCGATTGTTTCCTGCAACTGCTCCTTGGTGCGCTGCAGCTCCTCCTCCAGTTCGCCCAGCACGGCGTCCTTCTTCAGCAGGCCGTCCGGATCGGGGCGCATGGTCTGCTCGACTTCATCGAACATGACCAGCACCAGATCGGCATCGGCGGCGTCGTCATGGAACGGACGCAGGATCATGTTGATGTAGAAGCGGCCACCGTCACGCTCCAGCTCCACCCGGCGCGCTTCGACGCTGCGGCGCGTCTTTTGCGCCTGGTGCATTGCTGTGCGCAACTCCAGCCGCAGCTCCGGCAACACCAGCGACACGACACTGCTCGACGGCTCGCCCGCCACATGCCGCAAGAAGCGGCCGACACGGTCGGACATGTGGACGATGTCGGATTCAGCATTGACAATCACGCTCGGCGGCGCGAACTGGGCCAGCACCCGCTGATGCACCTCGGCAAACGAAAACTGGCGGCGCGTGCGCGGCGCTTCCTCCGCGACTTCCGACAAGCGGGCCGGTATGCGCAAACCCATCGGTGGCGCAAAGCGGGCTGGCCGCGATGCGGGCTTGGCGCGGTATATCCTGGCTTTCTTGTTGACCGGCTCGAAGAAACTACTGATCCCGTCTGCCGATTCAGAGCTGCCCAGGAACAGGTAGCCCCCCGGGTTCAGCGCGAAATGAAACATTTCCAGCACATGCGACTGCACATCGCGGTTCAGGTAGATCAGCAGGTTGCGGCAGGAAATCAGGTCAACCTTGGAGAACGGCGGATCGCGCAGGATATTGTGGGCGGCAAACAGCACCCGATCGCGTATGCCCTTGCGGATCCGGTAGCGGTCTTGCTCCTTGTTGAAGAACTGACGCAGGCGGCCTGGCGCCACGTCGGTCAGGATCGAGCTCGGATAAATACCCGCGCGGCCCACCGCAATTGCCCGGTCATCGATATCCGAAGCAAAAATATTCACCTGGGGCGGCGCCGGCATCGCGGCACAGTGCTCGGCAAACAGCATCGCGATGGAATAGGCCTCTTCGCCTGTCGAGCAGGCCGGCACCCAGGCACGCAGCGTATCGCCGGCGTTTTTATTGCGGAACAGTACGGGCAACACCTCGCGTTCAAGCGCCTCGAACGCGTCCCGGTCCCGGAAAAAATTGGTTACGCCGATCAGCATGTCCTTGAGCAGGGCAGCGGACTCGGTTGGGTCTTTCTGCAGTACATCCCGATATGCCACCAAGGTCTGCACTGCGCGCACCTGCATGCGGCGCTCGATGCGGCGCAGCATGGTGGCGCGCTTGTAATGCCGGAAATCGTGACCGGTGCGCTCGCGCAGCAGGCCCACGACTTGCTGCAGGGCCTCCTCGCTATTGAACTGGTTTGCCGCCGGCGCTGCATGCGGCATTTCGGGGCTGGCGTCGGCCGGCAACACCAGGACCTGGGCGTTGTGCCAGATTTCCTGCAATTTCCGGGGAATCTCCGTCACCGGCAAAACAAAGTCGACAGTGCCAGTGTCAATTGCCGCCCGCGGCATTTCATCGTGCTCGGCATCTTCCGGATCCTGCGCGATGATGATCCCGCCTTGCTCCTTGATCCAGGGCACGCCGCCGGAGCCGTCACCGCCGGTTCCCGACAGCACGACCGCCATCGCGCGTTCGCGATGCGCCTCGGCCAGGCTGCGGAAGAACAGATCCACCACAACATGGCGTCCGGGAGGTCGTTCCTGGGCATTGACCTTCAATATGTTGTCCGTCATGGTCAACTGGCGATCGGGTGCGATGACGTAGACGTGGTTTGCCTCGATCGGCACCGACTCCATCACCTGCCGGACCGGCATGCCGGTAACACGCTGCAAAATCGCATCCACGTTGCTTTCATGCGTTGGCGACAGATGCAGCACCACGACAAAGGCCATGCCGCTGTTGACTGGCGTGTTTTCAAAGAACTTGATCAGCGCCGACAGCCCGCCGGCGGATGCACCCAGACCCACCACCGGAAACCCCAGTGTGCTGCGTACCAGGCTGCGGTCATGCGAGGGCGCGACAACGAGAGAAGCGTGATTGTCCATATCGGCTCGAAAGGCTGGAACGGCAACAAGATCGCAAAAAATAGCGCAGACTGTAGTCTAAGGCGATGACCGCCCGACAATGAGTGTAATCCATGGCCGTGGTGAAATCTTTCGACCACCGCGCACGCAACTGTAACCGACAAGGTTCGAGTAGAATCCAAACGGCATGCCCAGCGTACCGCAAATCCGCGCTTCCCGGACACCGACTGGCTCCGTGACGGACCTGTCGGGCGACGCCATTATCGTGCTTGACGGACATTTGCATGTCCGATTCTGGAGCCGGGGCGCTGAAGGCCTGTTCATGGTGACGGCGACGGCCGCCGCCGGCAAATCCTGGGCCGAACTGGTCGCGCCGAACAAGCCGCAGCAACTGCTCGATGCACGGGATGCCACTCTCGCCGATGGCCACTGGGAAGGAGAACTGAAGTGCCACGGCGCGGATGGCCGGGCATTGCATATATACAGCCGGTGGGAACGCGAAGCAGCGGGATCCGGTGCCGCGGGAGAGCCGCTGATCCTGGTCACCATCAGCAATATGATTGCACGAAACTACAGTCCGAAGCGCTCAATCGACGTAATTTCAACACGCTGTTCTGGCACCACCCGGACGGCGTTTTTTCGCTGTCCCCGGGCGGCCGGATCACGGCGGCGAATCCGGCGCTGGCGGTGCTGACCGGCTACGGCATCGAAGCGCTGTTGACGCGCCCGGCGGTTTCGCTGGCGGCCGCGGCCGACGTGCCGGAGCTGCGGCGGGCGTTCCGCCAGGCGCTTGCCGGCGCCCCCCAGACCCGCGATCTCAACTGCCTGCGCGCCGACAGCACCCAAGTCGAAGTGCAACTGACCCTGCTGCCGCAAATCGCCGATGATCGCATCGCCGGCGTGCACGGCATCATGCGCGATGTCAGCCAGCGGCGGCGCGATGAACGCCGCATCGTCTACCTCGCCAACCACGACCCCCTGACCGGCCTGCCCAACCGCAACCTGCTGCAAGACCGCATGCAGCATGCGATCGAGCAAGCGCACCGTCACCGCACCCGGCTCGGTGTGCTGTTCATGGACCTGAACCGCTTCAAGGTGATCAACGACAGCCTGGGCCATGACAAGGGCGACCAGTTGCTGGGCGTGGTGGCCGACCGCCTGCGCAAGGCAGTGCGCGAGGCAGATACCGTGGCCCGGCTGGGCGGCGACGACTTCGGGGTGCTGATGGAAGACGTCAAGCATGCCGACCAGGTCAGGCTGTTTGCCACCGGATTGCTGGAGGCGATCTGCAAGCCGGTCGACCTCGACGGCCAGACGGTCAGCGTGTCGACCAGCATCGGCGCGGCGATGTATCCCGACGACGGCGCCGACCCCGGTGCACTGCTCAAGCATGCAGACCTTGCCATGTACGCGGCCAAGGACGCGGGCCTGGGGCAGTTCCGTTTCTATGAAGCAGAGATGAACGTCCGGGCGCTGTCCCAATTGTGGCGCGAGCATGGCCTGCGGCGGGCAATTGCGGACGGCGAGCTGGTGCTGCACTACCAGCCGCGGCTGGACCTGGCCACCAACCGCCTGGTGGCGGTCGAGGCGCTGGTGCGCTGGGAGCATCCGGAGCGCGGCCTGATCTATCCCGCCAGCTTCATCGAACTGGCAGAGGAAATCGGCATCATCGGCTCGCTTGGAGAATGGGTGCTGCAGTCGGCCTGTCGCCAGATACGGGCCTGGCGCGACCTCGGCCTGCACCCGATCAAAGTGTCAGTCAACGTCTCGCCCCTGCAGTTGTACTCGGAGGGTTTTTGCGACGTGGTCGCCAGGGCGCTGGCGCAGTCCAGCCTGGAACCCGGGACGCTGGAACTGGAAATAACCGAAAACAGCCTGATGGAAAACATCGACACCATCAGCATCGGGCTCGACGCGCTGCGCCGGCTCGGCGTCGGGATGTCGATCGATGACTTCGGCACCGGCTATTCATCGCTGAGTTACCTGAAACGGCTGCCGATCGACACCTTGAAGATCGACAAGTCGTTCATCAAGGACATTCCCGGCGACGAGGACGACGCTGCCATCGTCCGCGCCACCATTGCCATGGCGCACAGCATGCAACTGCGGGTGGTGGCCGAAGGCGTGACCACCTTCGACCAGGTCTGGATGCTGAAGGCCGAAGGCTGCGACGAAATCCAGGGCTACCTGCTATGCCAGCCACTGGCGCCGGCGGAAATGGAAAGCTATTTCAGGACCTGTGCATTGCGCGGCATACAGTACGCTTGGGCGCATTAGCCCACGGCATGCGGCTGGCGGCGACCAGTCCCCCCGGAAGGAACCGGGCGGACTGGTCGCCGCCATCTTTGCAGGCGACTCGCGCCGGCCCTGTCCTCAGGCGTGCGCCAGCGGCCGGAACATCGGCACCGCCGCGCCGTCTTCGGCCGGCACGAATACCAGCTCCACTTCCTGCCCGATGCGCAGCGCATCGAAATCGCATTCGACGATATTGCTCATGATCGTCGGCCCTTCCGCCAGCGTCACGAAAGCGATCGCATACGGATTTGGCGCGCGGCGCATCACGCTCCAGGAATAGATGGTGCCGCGTCCGCTGGACGTCTGCCACTCGGTGTCGTCGCTGTTGCAGAACGGGCAGATGGTCCTTGGATAGAAATGCGGCTGCTTGCAGCTGCGGCAAGTCTTCAACAGCAGCGAACCATTTGATGCTGCGTCCCAGAATGCAGCCGTTTCCGGATTGCGCACCGGCGCGGGTATTTTCCTGCTCATGTCATTACTCCCTTTCCAGGATCACGGTCGCCGAACCGTGGCGGGTACCCAGCGAACCGCCGGTTCCATGCGCGAGCGCCAGGTCGCAATTTTTTACCTGCACCGCAGGATGTGCTTCGCCGCGCAATTGGCGCACTGCTTCCAGCACCTTGGTCATGCCGCCGCGATTGCCGGGATGGTTGTTGCACAGGCCGCCGCCGTCGGTATTGAAAGGCAATTTGCCCACGCCCGAAATCAGGTTGCCGTCGGCAACGAACTGCCCCCCCTTTCCCTTGGCGCAAAACCCCAGGTCTTCCAGCTGCATCAGCACGGTAATGGTGAAGCTGTCGTAAATGGACGCGTACTTGATGTCCGCCGGCGTGATGCCGGCCTCGTCGAATGCGCGCTTGCCCGACTCCACGCCGGCCGAAAAAGTCAGGTCAACCTTGCCGCCCAAGTGATACTTCAGGGCCTCTGCCGCGCCGATCACCTTGATGCGCGGGCGCTTCAGTGTCCTGGCGATTTCAGGGCTGACGACCACGATCGCGCCGCCGCCATCGCTGACCACGCAGCAGTCGAGCCGATGCAACGGATCGGCCACCATCGGTGAATTGAGCACATCGTCCACCGTGACCACATCGCGCAACATGGCGTGCGGATTATGCTGTGCATGGTGTGACGCCGCCACCTTGATCCAAGCCAGCTGCTCGCTGGTGGTGCCGTATTCATGCATGTGGCGCATTGCGCACATGCCATACACATTCACGATCGCCGGACCATACGGCACTTCAAACGCACCCTCCGGGAACAGCTCGGTGCGCAGGCCCAGGCTCGGGCTGCCGCCCTCGGCGCGCGGCCGGCCGGCCAGCGTGATCAGCGCCACGCTGCATTTGCCGGCGGCAATCGCGCGCGCCGCATGGCCCACATGCAGGATGTAGGACGAGCCGCCGACGTCGGTCGACTCGACATGCCGGGGTTTCAGGCCGATGTATTCGGCCATCGACAAGGGTCCCAGACCGGGTGCGTCGCCGGCGCAAAAATAGCCGTCGACGTCATCCTTGGTCAGGCCCGCGTCCTGCAGCGCGCCGCGCGCCACTTCGGCATGCAGCTGGGCCAGTGATTTGTCATCCGCCTTGCGAGTCGGATGTTCGAAGATGCCTGCGATATAGGCGCTGCCTGGTTTTGTCATTGCGGAACTTTCGACAGAGTCAGATTCAAAGGTGCAAAATTTGCGTCATCAAGGATACGGCCGACCAGCGTGGCCGCAAACCAAAAAATCATGCCGGCATGCCGGCTCAATCGCGGCGGATGCCGGCGCGCTTGACGATGTCCGCCCAGCGCACGATTTCAGTGGCCTGGAACGCAGCCAGCGCTTCCGGCGTGGAGGTCGATACTTCGCCGCCGATATCGGCAAAGCGCGCCTTGTTGGCCGGCGTATTGAAGTGCTTGACCAGGTCCGCATTGATCTGCGTGCGGATTGCCGGCGCAATCCCGGCTGGCGCATACAACGCGTACCAGGCAAAGGCATTGAAGCCCTTGACGCCACTCTCGGCCAGCGTCGGCACATCCGGCAGGATCGGCGAACGCTGCGCCGTCGTCACGTCCAGCGCCTTGACCTTGCAGACCTTGATCAGGGGCAGGGCCGCCACGGCCTGCTCAATGATGAAATTGATCTGGCCGCCCAGCAAGTCGGTCAGCGCCGGTGCAATGCCCTTGTACGGCACATGCAGCATGTCCAGGTTTTCCAGGCTGGCCAGCATCACGCCGTTGGTGTGCTCGGTGGTGCCGTTTCCGGCTGAACCATACGACAGCTTGCCCGGGTTGGCGCGCGCATGCCGGAGGAATTCCTGCACGTTGTTGGCCGGCACGGACTGGTTCACGATCAGCACGCTGGGCATGGTCAGCAGCATCGAAATCGGGGTGAAGTCCTTCACCGTGTCGTAGCGCATGTCCTTGTGGATATGCTGGTTCACTGTCATCACGCCGATCGATCCGAGGAACAGCGTGTAAGGGTCGGCCGTCGCGCGTGCCGCCGCTTCTGCGCCAACCATGCCGCCGGCGCCGGGCCGGTTCTCGACGATAACTGTCTGGTTCCAAGCCGACTGCAAGCTTGCGGCCACTGCGCGGCCGATATTGTCGGCAGCGCCGCCGGGCGGGAACGGCACGATCAGCTTGACCGGCTTGTTGGGATAGCCGGTTGCAGCCGTCTGCGCGCTCGCCGGCGCCATCGCGGCCGCAAAAAACACTGCGGCCAACAGGTGCAGCAATTTCATCTCGTCTCCTTGTTTGCGCCCGCACCTGACCGGCCCGGGCATCGCATCGTTTGACGAGAAGTGTAACCTCGCTCGCACAGTCGTGCAACGATACCTAGCACAAACGTGCTAAAAACAAGGACGCTGCGGCGCGCTTCCAGTGGCTGCGGCTAGCCTTGCTTGCCCATCACCAGGTCAGGCAGGTAGGTGACGATCTGTGGAAAAACAGTGACCAGCGCAATGCAGACCACCAGGCAGATGAAAAAAGGAATCGAGGCCAGCGCAATCGTGTTGCTGTCCCTGCCCGTCATGTTTTGCAACACGAACAGGTTAAACCCGACCGGTGGCGTGACTTCCGCAATTTCCACCAGCAGCACGATGAAAATGCCGAACCAGACCAGGTCGAATCCCGCCTTCTGGATCATCGGCAGCACGACGGCAGCGGTGAGCACGATCATCGAGATGCCATCGAGCGCCGTGCCGAGCACCAGGTAGACCACCACCAGCACGGCAATCAGCTGGAACGATGACAGGTTCATTGCGGTCACCCATTCGGCCAGTTCGCGCGGGATGCCGGTAAACGCCATCGTCTTGGTCAGGAAGGCGGCACCTGCCAGGATCATCATGATCATGCAACTGGTGCGGGTCGCGCCCATCAGGCCCTCCCAGAAATTTTTCCAGTTCAGGCTGCGCCCCCAGGCGGCAATCGCCAGCGAGCCCAACACGCCGAAGGCGGCGCATTCGGTGGCCGTGGCCCAGCCGGCGATGATGACCCAGACAATGAAAACGATCAGCAGCGAACACGGAATCAGGTTGCCGGAATTGCGCACCTTCTGCATGAAGGGCATCGGCGGATCGGCCGCCGGCACCTTGGACGGATTCATCAGGCTCCACACCGCGATGTAGCCCGAGAAAAGACACATCAGCAGCAAACCGGGCAGGAATCCCGCCAGGAATACGCGGATCACAGAAGCGTCGGCGGCAACCGCATACACCACCATCGTGATCGACGGCGGAATCAGTATCCCCAGCGTGCCCCCGGTGGCCAGGGCGCCGAGCGCGAGCTTTTCGTCGTAGCCGCGGCGCATCAGTTCGGGCAGGGCCACCTTGGAAATCGTGGCGCAGGTCGCCGCCGACGAACCGGACACCGAGCCGAATACGCCGCAGCCCAGGATCGTGGTGTGCATCAGCCGTCCCGGCACCCGGTTCAGCCACGGCCGCAGCCCTTCGAACATCTGCTCGCTCAATTTCGTGCGGAACAGGATCTCGCCCATCCAGATGAACATCGGCAGCGCCGCCAGTTCCCAGGACGCATTCGATTCCCAGAATGCGATGAACAGGTTCATGCCCGGCTCGGTATCGACAAAGAAAACCTGGCCGATCCAGGCGGTGATGGCCAGCGTCATCGCAATCCAGATTCCGCAGGCCAGCAGCACCAGCATCAGCGCCAGCAAGATGGCGCCGACAGTCAATGTATCCATGAGTGTATTTACCTGTCAGATATCGGCGGAGAAATCGCCGCGGGCGTGGCGCTCTTCGACGGCTTGCTGGTAAGTCGGCTTGCGGCCCTGCAGTACCAGCACCAGCTCGTCGAGCACCGCCAGCAACAGCAACCAGGCGCCAATGACAAATGCCGATTGCGGAATCCACATCGGCATCGCCACCAGGCCGCCGGCGACGTCGCCGGACGCGAAGCTGTGCCAGGTGTACATGCTCGCGCGCAAGGACAGGTAGC